>JAYEGR010000061.1:29161-40183 GCA_034659175.1 Thermodesulfobacteriota bacterium
TTGACGGTCCTGTCTGCAAATGTAAGTCCTAATCCCGGACCATATATCTTGGAAGAAAAAAACGGGTTAAAGATATTTTTAACCTTGTCCCCTTACTCACATTATTTCCGGACGGACTTTAAAACCAGTACAGCGGCTTTTCGGTTATCCAGGTATTTTGCCGCAAGCTCTGAAATGTCCGTGACCGTGACGGCTGCGTAGTCATCCCTGATGGTCCTGCTCCAGTCAAGCTGCACAGGGTATCTTTTCGAATGGCTCATAACAGTGCTGAGCCAGTACCGGTTTGTCCGCATCATGTCCTTAATGCTTGTTCGAACCGGGTCAAGTGAGCGTTTCAGCTCATCCTCCGTGATTCCGTTTGCCGCCAGGTCGGATGAAATCCTTTTTATTTCCCCAATAATTTTTTCCGTCATCTTTGGGTCGATGACAAGCACGGATTTAAACAGCCCGTAACCATCATAGGTCCTGCTTGGGTCGTTATAGGCATACGGAGAATAAGTTGCGCCCAGTTTTTCCCGAATTTCGTTTCTCATACGTTCCGTAAAGACGTGCCCTAATACGGAGAGACGGCGGGTTCGCGAGATATCCCAGAAATCTTCCGTGGGCCAGGCGACCACAATCATGACCTTGTCAATCATTGTCTCAACATCAATAAAAAGCTCCTTGCCGGCCGGAAAGTCTATCTGCTCTTTTATATCTTCCTGTTTTGTCCCGCAAGGAAGTGAACCGAAATATTTACCGGCAAGGTCGACCACGGTTTCCGGATCAAAATCCCCGGTAACCGAAATTTCAAAACACGCCTTTTTGAGTTCAGGCTCAATCCAGTTTCCGACCTGTCCGAGAGTCAATTTTGAAAATTCCTCATAAGAAGGCATACCGAAACGGCTGTCACCTCCTGCAAGGAAATTTTTACCGTAGAGTTCCATTGCGCCATCAATAGAATGGCTGAATCCTTCATACATCTGGGCAAATTGACGCATGGTCAGATGAAACGCGTCTTTGCGGAATCCAGGGTCAACCACATGTGCGTAAAGGAGCTTGAAAAGTAGAGGAAGCTCCTTTGAAACCGTGGTTCCGGAGAAGCTGAAGCTGTCTTCGTTGATGTGAAACCGGGCAAAGGTGTTTTTGCCGGCAAGGGCCCTGTCGAGTTCATCTCTGTCAAGATTCCCCAACCCGCTCTGATTCAGTACCGATTCAGCAAGCATTGCAAGACCCGGCACCGGTTCTTTCTTTCTGCCTCTGCCGAAAATTAAGACACATGTGACCTCGTTTTCTTTAAAATCGCTCTTTTTAAGGTTTAGGCGGACCCCGTTTGAAAAATCGATCTGCTCGATCTCCAGATCGGTTATTTTTTTACGGTCTAGAATCCGTCCCGGTTGGGCCGGATCATCAAGATACGGAAAATTTACTTTCCTCTCCTTTTCACCTCTTTCCACTTTTTTTTCAAGCGACGCGTTATAAATCTCGAGAATTATATCATCAGGCTTTTTGTCAGGCCTTTTAATCTCCGCGTTTCCGGTGACCGTAATAAGTCTGTGACCGTGGTCCCAGGTTTTTTTAAAGGCATGGTTGACCCGGTCCAGCGTGAGTGATTTGACAAAGGGCCTGTACAGATCTCTTTCCTGGTCCGGTGATTGAAAGACCTTGTCATCGGCAAGATTGTCAATAATCGTTCCGGCAAGTTCCCTGCTGTCCCGAGTGTTTTTTTCTAAAATCGCGGAATCAAGGCCTGCGATAATTTCTTTTTTGACGCGGTCAAGTTCCGTCTGGGCAAATCCGTACATAATGGCCTGCCGCATGGTGTACGAAAGGGTCTTAAGGGTCTCTTCCCATTTTTCAGGGGCGGATATCCCGTAAAGCTTTGCATACGCCAGTTGATTCAAGAAAACCCCGGAATATGCGGATGCGGATGTGAATGGGCAGTCCGGTTTCCGGGTCATGATATCAAGCCTGTTTCGTAATATTCCGTCTGCAATGTAGCTGGTCAGGAGTTCCTTCTGAAACGCCGAGGAATCGGGCCGATGTGTCGTGCTCCAGGCCGCCTGGATCGCGATTTCAGTATTTCCCGCCTCTTTTTCATAGTGGTAAAAAGTCTTTTTTCCTTTATGGCTGACTTTGCCCATATCAGGACACTCACCAGGCGCACTCCGAGCGGAGAGATTGGAAAAGCGGTTTTTAATAAGGGGTTCCAGAGTATTGACGGGAAAATCACCCACAACCACAAGAATCATATTTTCAGGCCTGTACCAGGCATCGTAAAATTGTTTTAAGAGGTCCCTGCCTCCATTTTTGATCACCTCTTCTTTGCCTATGGGAAACCTTTTGGAGTATTTTGAGTCTCCATAAACAAATTTCGTGGAAGCGACCCAGGTCCGATACCCCGCGGAATCCCTTGCCTGCTTTTCAGCAAGCACAATCCCGCGTTCGCGGTCAATCTCGGATTCAAGAAGCAGGGCCCCGCCCGCATAGTCCTTCATAACCAGGAGCCCCTTTCCCAGGTCTTCACGGGACCCGGATGGCAGGAGCACATGGTACACGGTTTTTGAAAAGCCGGTTGCGGCATTTGCATCCGCCCCGAACCGCATGCCGATTGACTGAAAATATTTAATAAGTTCGCCCGGAGGAAAATGCTCAGACCCGTTAAAGAGCATGTGTTCCAGAAAATGGGCCAATCCCTGCTGTTCGTCCGTCTCATTCAGGGACCCGGACAAGACGACCAGATGCATGCTCACGCGGTCCCTGGGTTCACGGTTTTCAAGAAGCACATACCTGAAATCGTTTTTCAGCCTGCCGAAAATAAGGTTCGGATCCGGAAGAAGATCGCTTTTTTCATGAGGCCAGGCGGTAGAAAGGCAGGGCATGGTTCCGGCCGTAGGCGCGGCAACATGGTCGGGTTGTCCAGAGGTGGAATGTCCGGCATATGTCGCCGGTGAGAGGGGAAAAGTGAAAACAAAAAGAAAGGTGAGTAAAAAACGAAAAATAAAAGTCATATGACCCCTTGATTTGTTCTCAGTCCTAAAGCGACATCTTCTCATAATAAATTTTCCCCTGGGGGTAAAAGAAAAAAATTAACACTACATGGCTACTACAAACGATCCCTTAAACCCGGCCCTGTTCAAAACCCGTTTCATCCTTTCGGCATCGTTAAGACTATTTCCGGCCTCAACCCGTACACGGTAAAATATTTTATCTCCCCGGTCATACATCCGGATAACCGTTTTATGTTCCTGATCATACATTGTATCCTTCAGCCTGTTTGCATTGGCCCTGTTTGTAAATGATCCGATCTGGACATAAAATTCGCCTGTTTGGAAATCCTTGTGCGGCAGAAATTTTTTTACAATCTTTCCGCCTTCACGATACGAGGCTGCCTCGCCCATTGCAGTGATCCGGACTTTTGCAGTTCCCTTTTTTAACATATCCAGCTTTTTTGCTCCTGTCAGGGTCAGGTCGATTATCCGGCCACTGACAAAGGGCCCCCTGTCGTTGATTCTCACCACGGTTTCATAACCGTTTTCAAGATTTTTGACCAGCACATACGTATTCATGGGAAGGGTCTTGTGCGCGGAGGTTAAACCATACATATCATAAATTTCGCCGTTTGATGTCTTTCTGCCGTGAAATTTGCGTCCGTACCAGGAGGCAATACCCTCTTGTGAAAAACCGTGTGAATATGGAAGCGGGTAATAGGTCCTGCCGTTGATTTTGTACGGTCGCTGAGTGGCCGGGGACACGGGTTGGCAGGACGAAATCCGGGAAGGCTGGCTCACAGGCTTTTGGGCGGGTCTTTTGATTATCCTTGGTTTGCCGCAGGACGTAAAAAAAAAGATCACTGATAAAAGCAGGATAAACAGAAAACCCCTGCCGGCATTGTTTCGAATAAAGGCAAGCATCATAGGTAAGTATAACCAATCGTGCCTCACAAACCAACAAGGGGTATAAAAAATACGAAAATAAAATTTAAGGTACTAAGGCGGGTGATACCCGCAACCCAAATTTTTAAAAATTGCTTTGTCCAGTAAATCCGTGTCACCTCGCTTTCAGCTTATGTCAGCGGGGTGCGCCAAAAAATTTCTTGTTTTTTTTGACAGGGTTTCAGGAGTAAGGTACTAAGGGCGCCTGTGAACGATTACAAAATTTTATAGTTTTTTTCTTGGATAAATTATGGCCGGTTGCTATATTAAAGTACATGAATCCATTAAATAAAATTTCCCGGGACAATAAGACCAAGTTCATATTTATTACAGGCGGCGTCCTCTCTTCCCTTGGAAAAGGGTTGGCTGCAGCTGCAATCGGCGCCCTTCTGGAAAGCCGCGGCCTGACAGTGACTTTTCAGAAACTGGATCCGTATATCAACGTGGATCCGGGGACAATGAACCCGTTTCAGCATGGAGAGGTCTATGTCACTGATGACGGCGCAGAGACCGATCTGGATCTGGGCCATTATGAACGTTATACATCAGTGTGCATGGCACAGAAGCATAATTATACGTCAGGCAGGATCTACCATTCCGTCATAACCAAGGAGCGGGCTGGAAAATACCTGGGCGGAACGGTCCAGGTGATTCCTCACATCACAGATGAAATAAAGGCGGCAATCCGGCAGCTTGAAGGTGATGCGGACGTGGCCATTATTGAAATCGGGGGCACGATCGGTGATATCGAGAGCCTGCCTTTCCTTGAGGCGATCCGGCAGTTCAAATATGATGTCGGGCCGGAGAATTCGATCTTTATTCATGTAACGCTCGTGCCGTATATCAAGACTGCCGGGGAAGTCAAGACAAAGCCGACCCAGCACAGCGTCAAAGAGATGCGGGCCATCGGCCTGCAGCCTGACATTCTTCTGTGCAGGACAGGAACACTGTTGAGCGATGATATCAAGGCGAAAATCTCCTTGTTCTGCAATGTCCCGCCGGATGCCGTAATCACGGCACGGGACGTGAAAAGCATTTATGAGGTGCCTCTCCTCTTTCATGAGGAAGGGCTGGATGCCAAGATTCTCGAACTGCTCAACATCTGGACAGGCGCTCCCCGTCTTGAGCCTTGGTACGAACTGGTCCGCAAGATAAAAAAGCCGGCCCGCAGTGTTGTAATCGGTATCATCGGTAAATACGTTGACCTTACAGAATCATACAAGAGCCTTCACGAGGCACTGGTACATGCCTGCATTGCAAATGACGCTAAACTCGAACTTCGCTATGTCAGCGCCGAGGAAATCGAGAAAAAAGGGGCTGCCGGGCTGCTTGATGGATGCAACGGCATTCTGGTCCCTGGAGGATTCGGCAAGAGAGGTGTGGAAGGCAAAATAAGGGCCATCACTTATGCAAGGGAGAGAAAAATCCCGTTTTTCGGCATCTGCCTGGGCATGCAGCTTGCCGTAATAGAATTTGCCAGAAATGTCGCAGGGCTGGATAAGGCAAACAGCGAAGAGTTTGACAATAATACAACACAACCCGTGATTTATTTGATGAGAGAATGGTATGATTACCGGATCATGAAACTTCAGATACGGGACGAGAAATCTGAAAAGGGCGGCAGCATGCGTCTGGGCGCTTATCCCTGCGTTATCCGGGAATCCACCTTTGCCGAAGCTGCCTATGGGGCAAAAAATGTGTTTGAACGACATCGCCACCGGTTCGAGTTCAACCTCAAGTTCCGCGATCAGCTTGTCAACAGCGGGCTGATTATCAGCGGTGTATCGCCTCCTGGAAAAGGCGTATCGCCTGACCTGGAATTGGTCGAAATAATCGAACTTGCCGACCACCCCTGGTTCCTGGGTTGCCAGTTTCATCCGGAATTCAAGTCAGGCCCCATGAAACCCCATCCGATATTTAAGGATTTTATTCAGGCATCATTAAAGTTTGCTGAAAATGGTTGAAATATTTGGCTTGATGCCGGAAAATAGCTAGAATCACCAAACTGTAAATGTTTGGCAGGAGACACAAATGGAACCAGTTGATATAGCCGGTCGTTTCAAAGTAGGCCCTGGGCAACCGCTGCTCTTGATCGCCGGACCTTGTGTAATCGAATCCGAAGATGTGGCAAGGCATGTGGCAGAAGAGATGAAGTCCATTGCTGCCAGGCTTGAAATTCCCTTTGTCTTTAAATCCTCTTTTGACAAGGCGAACCGGACATCTCTGGATTCATTTCGGGGGCCGGGCTTAAGAAAGGGGCTTGATATCCTGGGCCGTATTCGCGATGAATTGGACATCCCTGTGACCTCCGACGTCCATGATGTGAGCCAGATGGAGGATGTGGCCGACGTTCTGGACATTCTCCAGATCCCGGCTTTTCTCTGCAGGCAGACCGACCTGCTTGTGGCTGCGGCCAGGACAGGCAGGGCGGTCAGCCTCAAAAAAGGGCAATTCCTTTCACCATGGGACATGCGATACGCTGCGGAAAAAATTCGGAATTCGGGCGGACAGAGGCTTTTATTGATGGAACGCGGAACCATGATGGGATACAACGACCTGGTTGTGGATATGCGTTCCTTTCCTGTCATGTCTTCATTTGGATACCCTGTGATCTACGATGTAACGCATAGCGTCCAACTGCCGGGTGGAGCAGGCGGCAGTTCAGGGGGCCAGCGAGAGTTTATCCCGCCGCTTGCCAGGGCCGCGGTTGCGGCTGGAATCGACGGTATTTTCATGGAAGTCCATCCTGAACCAGACAAGGCGCTCTGTGACGGGCAGAATTCCATGCCTCTTGACCAGGTTGAACCGCTTTTAAAAAAGTTGATAATGATTCACAAGCTGGTTCACAAAGACAGGTAGTGTCTGAGCGAAATGTGCTCCATTTACACTTTTCCTGTCATTGCGATAAGCGTAGCGACAAAGCAATCTCTTGGCAATAAGGGGTTGCTTTGTCGTTCCTCACTCCTCGAAATGACAGCTCGCAACTAAGGGGTTTTCGTTCAGATCCTCATTGCCCGCAAAAAAAACAAGCAGTAAACGGTAATTAAATGAAACAGGATGAGAGTTGCGTTGCCGGGGACGGGAGCTATCCCGGAGATTGTGAGTTGACGCAGCATCTCCTGAAAAGGGCGGCTGCAAGAAAAAAATCAGATGGAAACAGTTATGTCCGACGTTCGTGTTTTCCTAAAGCAAAACCAATCAAACTGCTGCTCCTGGATGTGGATGGAGTGCTGACGGACGGTACAATCATGTACACCCACGAAGGCACTGAAATAAAATCGTTTCACACCCATGACGGTCTGGGCTTAAGGCTCCTGAAAGAAGCGGGTGTGGAAACCGGCCTGATCACAGCCAGGAGTTCCAAAGCGCTGGCCCGCCGTGCGAAAGACCTTTCCATAAACCATGTTTATCAGGATGTTTCCAATAAAGTAGAAATATATGAAAAGCTTCTTAAAGAATTTGACCTTACTCGGTCAGAGGTCGCGTACATGGGAGACGACTGGCTGGATCTCCGTCTCCTGGCCAGGGTCGGTTTTTCAATTACAGTGGCTGACGGCGCCGATGAACTGAAACAGGTTGTCCATTATGTGACCAAAATGGCTGGAGGCAGGGGGGCTGTTCGTGAGGTATGTGATCTAATAATCGATGCCAAAGAGATGCGGGAATTATTGTTGGCCGGATATTTAGTGCCCTCAAATGCACACAGGTAGAAGGTTGAAGGTATAAGGTATAAGGTATAAGGGGTGATGAGTTTTTCCCTTCAACCTTCTACCTTAAGTCTAAAAGCCTTCAGCGCAGCTGGTTAGACAAATGACACGGCGCAGGAATTTACTTATACTTTTTCCGTTACTTCTTCTGGTGTCAGCGCCATTATGGCGGGATGGGGTTGCGAATTTTCTTAAACCCCGCGGAGAATTCGACCTGAAAGGCAAATCCGGCTTGGTGACGACCCGTCTGTTTACAATGAAGGAGGTACGTCTCTCACAGAGCACGAAAGGGATCAAGGAATGGGACATCAAAGCGGCAAAGGTTTATTCAGAAGGCGCTGATTCCGACATCCGAATAGATGTGGTCGATGCTGTTTTTTATGACAAAGAAAAACCGAGCGCAAATATTTCAAGCGCCGAGGCTACATACGATGAGAAGAAACAGATTCTGACCCTTATGGATGATGTCCGTTTAGTCACCAGGGACGGATACGAACTGCGCACAGAGGTACTGCTTTATCTTGCCGAATTCCAGAAAGTCAAGACAGCCGCAAAGGTGCGGTTATCCGGAGAAGATGTTGACATCCGTGGCAACAGTCTGTTCTACGATCTCAAAACAGGCGCCTTCAGGGTCGGTGGCCGTGTCTTCTGTAATTATTCAGGTGGATAGGCTGAAGTTGGCAGGCTTTTATACCCTCAAGGGGTACTGAAAATAGTCCAGTACCTTTAGAAATTTCTAGTTTATCTGGGTTAGGAACAAAAAATGCGTGATTACACAACTTATTGAGAAGTTACAATCAAAGGTCCTGATTTCATGAAAAACGCAATTTTTAAGGAAGAGGCTTACGATCGTCTGCGCGACATTGAACAGGTTCTCCTGGAAATTGAAAATATTCCCGATTCCGATGAACTTGTACTTCGACTGTTTCACGCGATCCATGCTATCAAGGGAGCGGGGGCTATTTTTGGGTTTTCCGAAGTGTCTGAGTTTGCACAAAAGATGGAGGCGCTTATCAATGCCGTGAGAAATGGCACCGTATCCCTGACCGAGGAAGTAGTGGATACGCTTTTCCTGGCCAGGGATCATATCCTCCTGATTCTTGATGTAAACCCTTCTGAAGAGGAGACCATCCATAACGATACGGAAATGATAATTCAGATGATACAGGCGCATCTTCCATAAGCTGGAGCGTGAATCTTTTCAGGTGATCCGTCACGGACATAACCGGTGTACGTATTTGGCAGGACATGAGAAACATACAAGGCAGGATCAGTATCACCGCTGACCCTGCTTTTTTTGTGTGGTTCGGCGGGACAAGGGTTCGCTCAAAAACAAATTTACATTTTTAGGTGTATGTAATCGTTCACAGGTGCCTGGTAAGTTTATCGTCAAACTGAATGAGGCCAATATTGCCACCCGTTATCCGGAAGACAGCGTAAATCTTATATCGTGGATCACCTCCGGCCAGAACCGGGGTGCTTTGCTACGCATCTTCTCAGGATAGTATGAGCGCTCAACCAAGTGGATAGTTTTTTCCTGAAAAATTCCGGCGATAAGTACAGTCAAGGCAGGCAACATGAACCAGCCGCCAATACCAGTAGCACCACCCACGATCCAGTTTACAAATGAATCAAGCCACCCCTTTTCCAGATTAACCAAATGGGCGGTACTCCAAGTGATAATTCCTATAAACAAAAATATGACTATGACAGCCAACCCTGCACAAATAAACATTACACCAAGAAGATTAGCCTTTGTGAGTGAAACTAATGTTTTTACAAATGGATACATAGGGTCTGGAAAAAAATAACTTGGCTTTTCCGTTTCCGAACTGTATCACACCTTTAGTCGGTTTGACATCCCCGAAATCCTCACCGTAGCCCTGCTACGCTTGCGGTTTCGTGAATATCAAACCGACTAAATCTGCAACACATTTCGGATCGGAATTACCCAAGTTATTTCTTTCCAGACCCATAGTATAACAATCCTGCATATTTTAAGCCTTTATGCCGAAAACACTCGTGCCCAGAAAAATCATGTACCCGATGTAACTTGCTAACAATATAGCACCTTCAAAGCGATTTATCCGGCCTGGCCCACGCAATCCGTAACCGAAAACAAATAAAAAGAGTGTCAAGATGCTCATGAACAATATATCTCTGGAGAAAACTTCTTTAGCAACCGCTGTGGGATGAATAGCACCGGCGATCCCGACCACTGCTAAGGTATTGAAAAGATTGGATCCGAGTATATTGCCCAATGCGATATCATGTTCACCTTTGCGGATGGCCATCACAGATGAGGCTAATTCCGGAAGCGACGTGCCCAGCGCCACAATCGTCAGGCCGATGACCAGGTCGCTGAGACCGAAGCCGTGGGCGACTTCCACAGCTCCCCAGACAAGGATGCGGGAACTCACGATCAACAGCGCCAGTCCAAGCACCAGCCGGAACAACGCTCGCCAGAGGGGCATAACATGCACTTCGAGTTCCTGTACCATTTCACCACCCAAAGCATCAACCCGTTGCCGCAGTCCCTGGCGAATGGTCCAGGACATTAGACCTCCAAGCACGCCCAATAAAATCCAGGCATCGATCCGCGTCAATTCGCCATCACGGATCTGGAAAGCAGCCAGCCCGGTAACGGCGATAAGGATCGGCAGTTCCTTACGCAACACCCGGGAATGGACGGCCATGGGACTGATCAACGCTGTCAGTCCCAGGATTAAAGCGATATTGGTAATGTTCGAGCCGTAGGCGTTGCCGAGTGCAAGGCCTGGGTTGCCCTGCATGGCAGCTAATGCCGAAACCACCATTTCCGGAGCCGATGTGCCAAAACCGACAATCACCATGCCGATAAGCAAAGGCGGCACACCAAGATGCCGCGCCGTGACAGACGAGCCCTCCACGAAAAGGTCGGCACCCCAAATCAGAACTAATAAGCCGCCGATAACGGCGACAGATGCAAGCATCATTACAGTTTTACCTTTTTCTCAACTCATCCCTGATATAGATTCAGTCGATCTGATTGAGTGAAACCGCAGGCGTAGCAGGATTACGGTGAAGATTTCGCAAATGAAGAGCGGCTAAAGATGTGATACGGTTGGGAGGCGGAAATTACAAGATCCTTCTGAGCAGTTATTTTTTCTCCATATAACCGCATGATTTGTCGGCACATTTCAGGTAGGGGCCCATCTTTTTTGTCTCTTTTTCGAGCAGAAAGGAGGCTCCGCATTTTGGGCACTGTTTGTTTACCGGTTTGTCCCAGAGTGCGAAATTACATTTGGGATACTGGTTGCAACTGTAAAAAATTTTCCCCTTTTTTGATTTTTTCTGCACTATTTCACCGTCGCAGCCATCCTGTGGACATTTCACGCCGGTTGTGATTACAGGGATATATT
>JAYEGR010000062.1:0-3698 GCA_034659175.1 Thermodesulfobacteriota bacterium
CAGAACGAAAAGGACTTGACCGAGATTCCGGATCACGTCAGGGATGGTCTGAATTTTCACTATGTTCAGAAAGTCACACAAGTCCTGACATTGGCATTTTTAAAGTAAACAGTTAGTAAATATTCGGGCTTGATGCCGGGAAATAGCTAGAACCACCAAATATTTACGTCAGTTATCAGTTGACCCTATCAAACTTAGGTTGAGACCCCTTAGTGTTGAATTTTGCCAACGTCGTGGTTGTCCTTGTAGAGCCTCAGGGGGCTTTGAACGTCGGTTCCGTCTGCCGTGTGATGATGAACTTCGGTTTTTCCGATCTGCGCATGGTGAGCCCGTGTGCGGATTATCTGTCTGACGACGGGCGGAGGATGGCGGTAAAGGCCAGGGCTGTGCTGGAAGGAGCCGCGATCTACGATGATCTTGGGGCAGCGCTCGCAGATTGTTGTTTGGCCATGGGTACCACGCGGCGCTTCGGCAAATACAGGAGAGAGTTTTTTAATCCTGACCAGGCTGCCCGTTTTCTGATTCCGAGACTGGGGAAGGGAAGGGTGGCTCTTGTTTTCGGCAGGGAAGACAGCGGACTTCAGACTTCTGATCTGGATTTCTGCCAGAGACTTATTACGATTCCCACTTCTGATTCACTTCCATCCATGAATCTCGCCCAGGCTGTTGCAATTTGTCTTTATGAAATAGCCGTGGCGGAACGGACGGCTGGAGATGCAGATGATACAAAGGCATTAGCACAGGGTGAGGAAGTTGAAAGGATGTTTCAGCATATGAGACAGACCCTGCTTGATATCGAGTTTCTGGATCCGCAGAACCCGGACCATCTTTTGCGCACATTTCGGCGCATCTTCGGAAGAGACGGACTTGATGAAAGGGAAGTGCGTATTCTGCATGGTCTGTGGAGTCGGATTGACTGGCTGGTAAGCGATCACAGGCGCCGCATCTGCACGTGACCAGGGCAACCAGCATAGGTTTACTATAGCTGATTGCCCTGATCACGCACAGCTGCAGCACCTGTAATCGCTTACTTCGCGCCTTGCCATGCGGGTGCATCGACACCTGAAAAAAGAAACAATAGGTATGTAAACATGAAACTGTCAACTGCTGAACAGATGCGAAATCTGGACGCAACGGCAATCAATGATTATGGGATCCCCGGAATTGTGCTGATGGAAAATGCCGGTCAAGGGACGGTTGTGGCCATGAACCAACGGTTTGGAAGCTTTGCAGGCAAGATAGTCTCCATTTTCGTGGGTCCGGGGAACAATGGTGGAGACGGCTTTGTAATTGCACGACATCTCCATCAGCAGAGAGCAAAGCCATATGTTTTTATGTTGGTCAAGCCGGAAAAGCTTAAAGGCGATGCAGCAACAAATTTTAAAATAGTCCGCAAACTTCCCATTCCGATCCATATTCTGCTTAACATTGAAGATCTGCGGTCCGCGGAAGGCCGATTGGCGCACAGCCAGGCAGTGGTTGATGCGATTTTTGGAACCGGGCTCACGCGTGATATTTCCGGTCATTTCGCAGATGTCATCACTCGAATCAACCGGTTTACATGCCCTGTTGTATCTGTTGATATCCCGTCCGGTCTGAATAGTGACACAGGCCAGGTTATGGGTATCTCTGTTCAGGCCCGGCTTACTTCCACATATGGATTGGCAAAAACCGGAATGGTTGTTGAACCCGGTCGAAATTTTGCCGGTGATATGGAAGTAGTTGACATCACCATCCCGTTTGAGGCTGTTGAACAGGCAGCCATTCAGACGGAACTCCTGGATTCTGAAACCGTGATGCCGTGGATTCCTGCCCGAAACATATCATCACACAAGGGGACATTCGGGCATCTTTTAATCGTGGCTGGTTCGACAGGAAAGACAGGCGCGGCAATTTTAAGCGGCCGGGGAGCGCTTCGTTCCGGCGCCGGGCTTGTTACGCTGTGTGTTCCAAGGGAACTGAATCCAATATTTGAAGAGGCCCTGCATGAGGCAATGACAATTCCCATGACAGAGGATTCAGGTGGAATTTTTTCAGGCTCGGACTGGAATCTAATAAAGGAAAGCATGGCAGGCAAACAGGCCGTTGCAGTGGGGCCTGGGATGGGAACAAAATCCGGCGCCCGCGAACTCGTGATGAAATTCTACCTGGAATCCGAACTGCCGATGATTGTTGATGCCGACGGGCTTAACATCCTTTCCATGGATCGATCCAGGATAAAAGATCCGCCCGCACCGCGGATTTTGACCCCGCATCCCGGCGAGATGGCACGGCTTGCCGGAATGACGACCAGAGAGATTCAAGGCAATCGGCTTGAAATCGCCTCATCCTTTGCAAAAGAAAACAGAGTGATTCTAGCGCTCAAAGGGGCCGCCACGATAATTGCAGCACCGGACGGTCGTATTGCCGTAAATCCCACCGGCAATCCCGGAATGGCCACCGGCGGCATGGGAGATGTCTTGACAGGATTGATTGGAGGACTCTTGGCCCAGGGACTTGATGTGTGGCAGGCGGCCTGCCTGGGCGTATATGTTCACGGCCTGGCTGCCGATCGTTTAGCAGCGGTTTCAGGAGTTAGGGTGGGATTTATTGCAGGAGATGTCGCCCGTGAACTACCCAAGGCATTTAATCAGCTATCTTCCCTGAAATCATTGCCGTTAGGGTTTGCCCCAAAATAAATTTTCATTTTCATGTTGAGGCGCCCGCATGGCAAGGCGCGAGGAGGGCGAATAGCAGGGCTATTTAACCGACGAGCAACGCAGCCATGCGGGATGGATCGACGCATGAAAAGGGGTAATCACAACCCTTTTTTTAAGGTGCGACAAAACAGGAATGCACTCAACCATTAACATGTTGCTACCTCACATCACACAATGCACGTTTGAATTCTTTCAAGCTTTGAGTAGCAAATATCTGACTGCGTCCAATCACACGGGAAGGTTTAAGTTTTCCTTTCTGGACATAGCGCCTGAACGTTGCTATGGAAATCTCAAGATACTCTGCCGCCTCTTGACTTGAAAACTCAGCATCGGACAAGTGCCCGAAAACTTGTTCATGGGTCAAATTATCGTCCTGAAAAAAATGTCGCCCCAATATGGAAAAAAATCGCCCTCTCTCTAAAAAAGGCATTGATTTCAACTCATCCAGAAGGTCTTCTGCTGTCATAACATGGCCCATGTTTCATCCCTCCTGTAAATAACGTTTAAGAGTATCATAAAAATTTTGATGTGAGCCCACCTGATAGAAATCGATAATCAGAATGTCAACATGTGTCGCCGGGTCCTTCAAAGGCGACGCCAACAGACGGTAAGCAATCAGGTACTCCTGCCGGTTAAACCGAAATTTTTAAACCCGTATCCCGGCCAGATCGCCGACTTTACTTTCTCCAATTTCAGGATTGCGGCAAATCAACTCTACTGCATCTTCAATAGCCAGTTGTAAAGGTTTGCGCGCCTTTTTCACATATTGGCAGAATGGACGTTTAAAATTTGCCCGCATGATTAAATTTTAGATCATTATTGATATCAAGTCAACCAAAAGCAAGTGGAAAGGGGAAAAGGGGGACAGATTTATTTGAGTGTAACCAAAATAGAACATGATGCCCTTCGGGCAAAAACACAGAACAATTTATTTTTTCGTCATTCCGGCTAACTACATGCCGGAATGACGACAGGGATGGACAGTTACGTTTTGGTTTT
>JAYEGR010000063.1:0-40045 GCA_034659175.1 Thermodesulfobacteriota bacterium
CCGGCTCTCAATCACAAAATCCTCAACGTAGCCCTGCTACGCCTGCGGTTTTGTTCAATCGAGCCGACCAAATCTAACCTAAAGCTGAGCGTAATTTTGCTCAATTTATTTCCTCTCTGTTCCTAAGTATGTTATCCTTTTGAAGTTCTGTAGGGTGGGCTCTGCCCACCAAATAATGGCCTAAATTAGAACCAAGCCAAAAAAATAAAGGCGATTTATAGAGGTATTTAATGTGGCCCAAAAATCTCTATAGAACGATAAAAAACGTTGTATAGAGGAGATTAATATGATATGTTTTCCTCTACAAAACATCATAAACCATTTTGTAGAGGAAAATTATGTTTTATGGACGAAAAGATGAACTAAGAAAACTCAATGGGCTCCTGGGGAAAAAAACAGCAAGTTTGGTGGTTGTAAGTGGGCGGAGGCGGATAGGGAAAAGTACTCTGATCCAGGAATTCAGTAAAAAATTTGATTTTTTTTGTGAAATTCAGGGCCTTGCACCAAGAAATTCTATCGCAGATGTAGACCAGCGTAAAAATTTCAGCGAACAAATGAAAAATATTTTTGATATTCCAGCGGTATCGCTGGAAAGTTGGAATGATGCGTTTTCACATCTTTCAAGCCATACACGAGCAGGAAGAATCTTAATTCTTCTCGATGAAATTTCATGGATGGGAAGCAAGGATTCAGATTTTCCAGGAAAACTTAAAATTGCATGGGACACAAGGTTTAAAAAAAATGACCGTCTGGTTTTGGTATTGTGTGGGTCTGCCTCATCATGGATTGATAAAAATATCTTAAAGGATACAGATTTTGTAGGACGGATTTCCCTTGAAATAAATCTTGAAGAGCTGCCTCTATCAGATTGCAACAAATTCTGGCAGAGAAAAAAAAATCTGATTTCATCCATGGAAAAATTAAAGCTTCTTTCAGTAACTGGAGGAGTTCCTAAATATTTGGAAGAAATAAATATCAAGGAAAATGCTGAAGAAAATATCAAAAAAATGTGTTTTGATAAAGGAGGTATCCTTGTTAAAGAGTTTGAAAAAATATTCAATGATATTTTTAACAAACGGGCTAAAATATATAAGAAGATCGTAAAAGCTCTCTTAAAACAAAATTGTTCCGTTAGTGAAATTGCAAAACTTACAGGAAGACCGCGAAACGGTGATATAAGTGGATATCTGCACGATCTGGAAGTATCAGGCTTTATCAAAAGAGATTATGTATATAATTTCAAAGGCAAACAATCCAGGCTGGGGAAATACAGAATAAAGGATAATTATCTAAGATTTTATTTGAAATATATTGATTCTGTCAAAGGTAAAATAGAACAAGGATTGTTTCAATATACCGGAATCGAAAACCTGCCCGGCTGGAATAGTATAATAGCTTTGCAGTTTGAAAATCTTGTTATTCATAATATACCTGAGGTTATTAAATATATTGGAATAGATTTTAATAGTATAATAAGTGCGTCACCATATTTTCAAAATCCAACTAAAACAAACAAAGGCGCATGCCAAATTGATCTCCTCATTCAAACAAAATTTAATACTCTTTATCTGTGTGAAATTAAATTTCAGAAAAAAATAAATTGCAATGTAATCAATGAAATTAATAAGAAAATTGCAACATTAAAAAGGCCTAAAAATATTTCCATTCGCCCTGTATTGATTTATGAGGGTGAAATAAGCGAGTCTATTGTAAAAAGTGATTTTTTTGATAAAATTATTCACTTTGGGAACTTGCTGACAGCAGCTTCATGATTGAATTTTGTTTGGGGGGGTGGTCATAGGTAGTTCTCAGGCAGAAGGGGAACTCAATAAATTTTTGCTAAAAAACTTTCAAGCCTGCGAGAGTCCGGATGCAGTGCTGGTGAACGATTCACGATATTATTAGTTTGGAGAAAAACAAAAGAAGGATAGGAAAATAAAGGTACATCATGGTTTTCAAAATAATAGGAATCTGCCTGATGACATTTGGGGCTGTATTTTCAATACTCTTCTGGCTGCCGCGGGTTCTGGACAGAAACAAGCTGAAACAGGCGTTGGGCGAACGTTACACGATTATTTACGTAATCTATCTTGCAAATGGGCCAGGCATGATTCTACTGGGACTCCTGATCCTCAAAAAATTCAGCGGGCCCTGAACTTTCCTGAATAACATGGGCCTCGATACTCTTTACAAGGGCTGGAATAGTATAGACTTCGGGCTGAATATGGACCTTAAGCCCGCTCTGTTCGACTGTTTTTGTCGTGATTGGGCCGATGGATGCTATTGTCACTCCTTTCAGCAATTTTTTTAGTTCATCATGATCTTTAATCCCTATCATGTGAAGAAAATTCGTGACTGTTGACGAACTCGTAAAGGTCACGATATCAATTCTCTTTTTTTCAAATTCCCCGCGCAATAATTCCTCCCCGCCTTTTGGACGCATGTTTCTGTAAACCGGAACTATTGTTACCTGAGCCCCTGCCTTGCGCAGGGTTTCAGGCAATGCTTCTCCGCCGACCACTGCCCTTGGAATCAGAATCTTATCGCCCTTGACTCCCCTGGCCGCCAGTTTTTCGGCCAATGCTTCACCGGTAAATTTTTTGGGAAGCAGATCAGCCTTTATCCCGAATCCCATAAGTTCATCAGCGGTTGAGGTTCCCACAGCTCCTATTCGCGATGACCCAAAGGCCCTTGAATCCATTCCCAGTTCAAACATTCGCGTGAAAAAAAATTTTACTCCGTTAGTACTGGTGAACAGTACCCACTTATACTGCTTGAGAAGCTTTAGTTCACGGTCAAGTTCATCCCATGATTCCGGAGGCTTGATTACAATTGTGGCCCATTCCAGGCAGTCAGCCCCGAGTTCTTCGAGTTGAGCAACCAGTTCACTGGCCTGGTCCCTGGTCCTGGTAATCAGAATACGTTTTCTGAACAAAGAACGATTTTCATACCAGTTTATTTTTTTTCGGAGATTGACAACGTCCCCGACAACCACCATTGCAGGCGGTTTTATACCTGCCTTTTTAACATAAGATGAAATTTTTTCTAATGGGCCAACCACTGAACGCTGCCTGGGGGTCGAGGCCCATCTCACTACCGCAGCCGGTGTTTCAGGATCCCTGCCATTGTTTATCAATTGTTTAACAATATGGTCTAAGTTCTTGATACCCATATAAAAAATAAGGGTGCCGGCCCCGGTTGCAATCTTGTCCCATGCAATATTAGAACGAGGTTTGGTGGGATCTTCATGGCCCGTAAGAAAGGTTACGGAAGCGGTATATTCCCGGTGCGTGATCGGGATTCCCGCATAGGTGGCAGCCGCTGTCGCAGCCGTGACACCTGGAATCACCTCAAATGGAATGTCTGCTTTGACCAACTCCTCAATCTCTTCCCCGCCCCTTCCAAAGATAAATGGATCGCCGCCTTTAAGACGTACTACTGTTTTGCCGGCCAGCGCATAGGCAACCAGCAGCTGATTAATCTCTTCCTGTGTGTGCGTATGTTTTACATGACCTTTTTTTCCGGCATAAATGAATTCCGCATCCTTTGACACGTGCTTTAAGAGCTTCTTGTTTGCCAGATAGTCGTAAACAACAACATCCGCCCTTTCTAAAAGCGACTTCCCGCGTAACGTTATTAGAGAGGGATCTCCAGGACCGGCGCCAACCAGATAAATTTTCCCTAGTTTTGTTTCAATTGATTCTTCGAATTTTTCTTCACTATTTTCCGTTTCCATTCTTTCCCTGCGTATTATATACTTTGGCTAGAATTTCCCCTGCGCCCAGTTTCAAAATCTCTTCGGCAAGGTTTCTTCCCAATGATTCAGCATCAGTCATACTGCCTGAAACACTCTCTTTTATCACTTTACTGCCGTCTACTTCAGCAACTAGTCCGGTTAGAGTGACCCGGTCATTTTCAATTTCAGCAAACGCGCCGATCGGAACCTGGCAACCGCCCTCAAGACGTTTAAGAAATCCTCTTTCAGCCGTTACGGCGATCGAGGTATCCCTGTCATCAAGAAAGGAAAGGCCTTTTAAAAGCTCATTATCTTCTCTGCGAAGTTCAATCCCCACAGCGCCCTGCCCCACTGCCGGCAGCATTATATTCGGCGCAAAACAGCTCGTTATCCGATCGGATAATCCAAGACGATTCAGGCCTGCCGCGGCAAGAATAATGGCATCATACATGCCTTCATCGAGTTTGCGAAGACGCGTGTCAAGATTTCCCCTTAAATCCTCTATCACAAAATGATGATTTAAAGCCGCCAACTGGGATTTTCTTCTGAGACTGCTTGTCCCTACTTTGGCGCCATTATGAAGATCCTCTACAGATAAATAATGATTTGCAACAAAGGCATCTCTGGGATCCTCTCGTTTTGTGATAATCCCCAAATGCAGCTCATCCGGCAACTCCGAGGGAACGTCTTTCATGCTGTGAACGGCAATATCCACTTCTTTTCGCAGTAATGCTTCCTCGATCTCTTTGACAAAGAGACCTTTGCCTCCGACCTTTGCCAGAGGCACATCAAGTATCTTGTCGCCCTTTGTCACGATCTTCACCAGTTCAACCGTCACATCAGAATATTGTTTTTCAATACTCTCCTTTATCCAATTACTCTGAGCCATTGCCAGAAGGCTTGCCCGCGTCCCAATTTTTACGAGTTTTTGCATAATAGACTTCCTTATTAATGACAGGTTGCGCAGTTGCCTCCAGCGCAGCCGGCGCAACTGGAACCGGAACCGCTGAAAGATGACTCTCCCGAACTCTTGCCATCTGTCTTGTGGGAAAACGTTGACATCAACTTTTTTAGATCCCCGCTTTTACACTCTGGGCATACAGGTTTGTCGCGGCCCATGACCAACGTTTCAAATTTCTTTCCGCATGCTTGACAGATAAAATCAAAAAGGGGCATTTTTACATTCCCTTAAACCAAGTCGATTATGGCGGCAGCTAAAAGCGGTATCATCAGCTCGTGATGTCCCGTGATGTTGAACCCTTTTCCTTTGTCAGCGGTCGGTCGATTCACAACGTTTGTCATAGGACGGTAATGACGGATAAAATCAAAATTTGCCGTTGTGATATTCTCTACCTGATTACCTAGATTTCGAACAACTGTCAGGGCCTTTAAGAACACCTCGGGTAACAGCACCGCTGAACCGACATTCAAGTATGCTCCACCTTCAAGGTCGGCAACCTCGCTGCAAAATAATTTAAAATCATGATAACTCGTCTTTCCAATAGAGGCGCCGCAGGCTGAAGGATGAATATGGACAATGTCCGTCCCGACCGCAACATGGACAGTGACAGGAACCCCAAGGCGAGAAGCTGACGCCAGGAGGCTCATGTGATTAAATTCAAATTTATTTTTCAGAAGAAATTCTCCAACAGCCTGTCCCATTCCTTTGTCTTGCCCGGCGCCTGTTGCAATTGCCTTGTTCACTATTTCCCCGGTCTCTTTTGCAGCCCCGAATGCACCGGTTCCAAGAACCTGTCCAACCTCTTCCGATGTGCAGCCGGCCATGGCAATCTCGGTGTCATGAATAATTCCGGCGCCGTTCATGGCAATACCGGTGATTATTGATCTTTCCATTAGATCAATAATAATGGGATTTAGACCGACCTTGATAACATGTGCGCCCATTCCGAAAATTACAGGATGATCCGCACTGCGGCATGCCGCGATCCTTTCCGCAAGTTCGCGTATGTCTCTTCCGGCAAGCTGATCAGGTAATGAATCCAAGAAATCGCGAACGGTTGTGCCCTTTTTCAAGGGACGACCAAAACTGTCCACTGTTACCTTGCTGAAACGGTCATGGATGGAATAGGTGTTCAGTTTTGAAAAATCAAGGGGCTTATATTGTTTCATGTGTTTATTGGACGCAAGGGTTTGCGATATCCCCATAAAGCGCCTCATCCACAAGCCGGCAGAGAATATGTTCAACCCAGAGATGGGCTTCCTGAATGTGAGGAGTCATGTCAGTGGGAACAATTAATGCGAGCCCTGCAAGGTCACGCAACTTGCCGCCTGAACCTCCGGTAAGGATTGCGGTCTTAATTCCCAACTCTTCGGCTACCCGGATCCCCTTGATTACGTTTGGAGAATTTCCGCTCGTGGAAATGCCCAAAGCAAGGTCACCGGGTTTGCCCAGCGCTCGAATCTGCTTTTCAAAAATGTCATCAAAGGAAAAATCATTTCCCACGCTGGTCAATATCGAGGAATCCGTGGTCAGGGCAATGGCAGCCAGCGGCGGCCTGTCGATCAGGAAACGATTCACGAATTCTGCTGCCATATGCTGCGCATCGGCCGCACTTCCCCCGTTTCCGAAAATAAGAATTTTACCGCCGTCTTTTATGGTTTCAATCATCCATTCGGCCAGACGGATGACATCCTCCCTGTGGACACGGATAAATTCCTTTTTTGCTGAAATCGAATCCTTAAGACTCTTTGTAATTATCTTATCCATAAAATAGTATCTCTGCGAATTCTGCGGGGAATGATTACTAACCCAGATGAACTGGAAATTTTTAAAGGTCCTGGATAAGTACCTTAACAGCAGCGCGTAACTATTTAAAAATATTTCACCTTTTTGGTTTCTTGCCATAAAAAACAAGAAAATTACCACTAAGGTACTAAAATTCTTTGCACAAAATATTACCGTATCTTGTCTTTGTCAATGCGTGCCCTGAAAAGCAAGACAACTTAATCCCGCCCGTGCCCATATTTTAAATTTTGAAATCGATGACATGGGAATTTGCTGCAATTGAAACGGTGCGTAAAACGCACCCTACATTATTGAACGATGCCGAATTATCGACGCGTCAATGTTGAAGTCTGGTAGCCCGGCAGGGTGTACTTTTGATTCATGACGACAAAAAAACTCGCAGACCGCTTGCCTATTTTCCACATCCCTTTAACAGAGACTCCAACCCGGCCAACGGGGTGTGTGTCACAGACGACGCTTTCTCATCGTCCATTATCGACCCGTCATGCCATTCAGCCTCCAGAGACCGGGAATGCTCATTGTCATGACAATAGATGCATAACAATTCCCAGTTGCTGCCGTCAGGCGGATTATTTTCGTGATTATGATCCTTATGATGGACCGTAAGCTCACGAAGTTTTTTGCCTGAAAACTCGCGTCCGCACTTAGCACAGATCCAGGGATGGATCTTGAGCGCCCGCTCCCTGTAAGTTTTCCGCCTGCGCTCCAGGTCACGCAGGACTTCATCCATTACCTGATCCGACTCGTCGGCGCCGGTTTGCGTATTCTTTACAGACATGCTATCTCACTCCAACCGTTCAGTTTGGGTATCCAATATTTATTTAATAATAATACTAGGGACGTATGTGGTTGTCAAAAATAAATAAAATAGAATTTTGTGTGGAAATATACTATAATTTATACAATTTTTTACGAAATAAATGACCGGTTAGGATTCTTTGCGGCCAATGGGAATAAATGATGCTGAGTGAGACACGGTAAGCAAAGCCAAAAAAGGAAACACGGACAAACAAATTTGTCCGTGCCACCCATCGCCTCCCCCAAACCCTTTATAATCAGGGAATAAAAAAATATGGACCTCAAATTTTTATTTACGGTGTTTGCTGTAATCTTTCTTGCGGAACTGGGCGATAAAACTCAACTTGCAACAATGCTGTTTGCTGCTGATAAAGAGGTCAGCAAGATGACCGTCTTTTTAGGATCATCTTTAGCATTGATTTCAACTTCGGCTTTAGGTGTACTTTTAGGCGCGGCCTTATCTCAGTATATAAATGCTAAGTATATGTCCATATTGGCAGGTTTTGGATTTATTCTGATTGGAAGTTGGTCATTATATAAAGGGTTTATGGCAACATAACCACACCACAGGGCAATTGAATATCGAATGATGAAGTGCTACATTTCGAAATTCCGCGGTTCCTTGTTCGTTATTTTCTTTTCTACTGCAACAGTCTGAAGCCACGACATATTCCGTGGTTTCAGTAACATGAATTTCATGCGATTGATCTGCCCCGCCTGAGCTACTCACCCCAAGGTTGTTTGAAAAATTTACGCGCATAATACCTCAACCTATAAAATTATCCTTGTAACATCCGGAACCTTGCCCCGGACTGTTTTATATTGACAACATTTTGTTTTTATGTGCATAATTGGTCTAATATAGAGAAATTTATTCTCGGAAAGCCTTACGGTTATCTCAGGCTTACATGACCAATCATTCTCTTTATGTCATTCCCGCCTTCGCAGGAATGACACAGTAAATATATTGATTATAACGGATTAGCGGGAAGATTCCGCTGATTCATTGGACATATTCAAAAATTGCTGTTCATACCGACAACAGGACCCAGCTAATGGAACAAAACCATACATACGAACCTAAAGGATATCGTCTCTTGATAGTGGATGATGAATTAGTTAACAGGGAAATGCTCAGGTATTTACTTGAGGACGCAGGATACACCGTAGACGTGACGGAGGACGGCTTTAAGGCTTTTGACATGATTAAACGATCCCTGCCTGATCTTATTCTGCTGGATATCATGATGCCGGGGTTGAACGGGTTTGATATGTGCCGGATGTTAAAGGCGGATGACTATACACGTGATATCCCCGTAATTTTCGTGACAGCCCTGAATGACAAAAAGGATGAGGAAATGGGCCTGAAAGTGGGGGGGGTGGATTATATAACCAAACCCATATCCGAGCCGATTCTGAAAGCAAGGATAAAAACTCATCTCGAACTAAAGCAGCACCGTAAAAACCTTCAGGATCTCGCGGAAAAACAATCACAAGAGCTGGTTGTAAAAACCGATGAATTGGCCGCAAGGGAAATGATGATGCGAAATCTTTTCGAGGCCATGGGAGAAATGCTCGCCACACGTGATCATTACACCTTTGAACACGAGCTGCGCGTGGCGGCAATCTCTGTGCGAATCGGAACTGAGATGGGGTTTTCCGAAGATGAACTAAAGGCCATAGAACTCGGTTGTCTGGTGCATGACATCGGCAAGGTGGCCATTCCTGACGACGTGCTCTTAAAACCGGGCCGCTTTGACCCTCAGGACCGAAAAATTAT
Source organism: Thermodesulfobacteriota bacterium (assembly GCA_034659175.1). GTDB lineage: Bacteria > Desulfobacterota > Desulfobulbia > Desulfobulbales > DAOVYS01 > DAOVYS01. The sequence continues at coordinate 9,082 of JAYEGR010000063.1, forward strand.
GGAATATCACCCTGTTATGGGGGCTAAGCTGTTTTCAAAGTACATCGAGGATGTCAGAATCAAAGAGATCACCCTGTACCATCATGAACGGTTGGACGGATCCGGTTACCCTGACGGTTTGAAGGGAGATGAAATAGGGATGCATGTGCGAACCGTGGCAGTGGCGGATGTATTTGAGGCACTTATAGCCAGAAGGCCGTACAAGCGTCCGATGACACGGGAGAAGGCTCTGTCGATATTGCATGGGGATGCAAAACGAGGGGTTGTGGATCCAAGCGTTGTGGATGCTCTGGAAAAAATAACCGAATCATGGAATCCTTTGGAGATTACAAGGGAGTTTGTGGGCGATTACGTAAACGATCTGGAGATGTTCAGAAGGGTGGCGTACTTTCGTGAACCATTGAGCGATTTCTATAATTATCGATTCATGTTTTTTCTTGATGAACTTAATCTTTTAAGAAAACACCGTAAACCTTATCATATAATTTTGACTGATTTTATGCATATGAGGCGATTTAACGAAGAGGTCGGCTACGCAAAGGCGGATGAAATACTTCTTGAAATCGGTAAAAAACTGCAGGAAATTACAAAAAAATATAATAAAAGTAACGGCTCCCTTGATGACAATACGGCCATCCTTTTCCGCAAAGGGCCGGATTACCTGATATATTCAGAGTTTGAGGGAGAATATTTTGATGAATTCATGGATAAGCTCAAGCATGACATAGATAACGCCATTAAAGAAAACGGGATTGATATCAGGGTGGTGACAAAGTGGTTTGAAAAGGACTTGTCAGCCAAAAATGCCCTGAATGACGTCTTTCTGGAAGAAATCAAGCACGGAAAAGAAATGAATTGTTAGAGAAACAACCGTTCAAGCGCTTTAATACTGCCCCAGAATGCCTCTTCGTCGTGCGGTTCCAGTGTGATAATCGGGGCCATGTCCTTTTGATTAAGATAGTCGAATAGACCGGTGAAGTCGAATATACCTTCCCCGATTGCCAGGTGACTGTCCCGGTCGCCATGATTATCATGCAGGTGAAGCTGTCCAAGCCATGGTTCCAGCGCAGGCAGCCAGTCTTGCCAGTTATTGCGGGCAAAGGCGAGAGTATGACCCACATCCAGGCAAAATCCGACACATGGAGAGTTCAGTTTCTCAAACACGAGTCTAAATGGCTCGGGACCGGTTTCGTATGTGTTTTCCAGCATGAGCAGGGTCCCGTGTTTTTCTGCAACGGCCGACAGACCGGACCATGTTTCAACAGAAGATTTCAGCCATTCTTCCTGCCTCTCTTCATGTTTGTTGTCCTCGTAGTTGAGATGACACACTATGGAGACGGGTTTAAACAAAGGAATGAGTTCAAAGGCCTTTTGGAGTTTTTCCCTGGTGGCACAAAGGATATTCCGATCCAGAGCCCCGGGAATAAGATCAAAAAATGGGGCGTGGATGGTACAGGGCAACTCGGCACGTCTTAATTTATCGGCAATCTTTTGAAAATTCTCATAACTCCAGTTGTAGAGCAGATCGCCGTCCAGGCCGATTTCCGGTCTGATCTTGTTTTCGATAAAGAGTTCCAGAAATTCGTTCCTTAAACGGTCAAACGGGACGTTGACGTAAAAAGGAGGGAGGTTGGAGGGCAGTGATACTTTTTTTACCATGGGAAGTCCTGAATGAATGAATGAATGATGAATGAATGATGAACACGGAAACATCCACATTTCGACATTCTCATCCCTGTTCATCATTCATTATAATTCGACCTCCATAAATGGTTAGCCGACTACTGCGATATCCACAGCCGGGCGCATGGTGGCGCATGTTGCAATGGCCTTGTGGATATAGTGCGTTTTAAATGCTTCAATCAGTTTATTGTCGGTCGGTGTGTCCTGGTCATAGGAGACAAGGGCCTGCTGACGCAGGATATAATCGAAACGCGGTCCCCATTTCCTGGTCCCGAGGCGTGCCGTAGTGGAGCAGTTATCAACCATGAATGCCACGCCCTTGTAATGCATGAACGGATTTAAAGAGTCAACTGCTTCAATCACGGACTCGTTGCATACTTCGCTTAAACAGTGTCCTTTTTCGATCAACAGGTCGATCTGGGCCATCATCACGGCGCAGTAAATGCCGGCAGTGAACGGATTTACTGCAATCTTTGCATCGCTTCTGGCGGCACGGACCTTTTCACCCACCTTCCACATGCGCGTTCCGTCGATCTTGCCCATTGGGAAACGGCTGAACCGTGAACCTGCCATGATGACACTGCGGATCTCATTGCCGCAGGCCACCTCTTCGTATATCTCGAGCAACTGATCAAGGGCGGGACCATATGCAAGTGAATAGATCCTTTCAAAGATTTTTTTCCCTTTATCGTCAAGCTTTTCATACACTGTAAGAATGCCGTTATGCGAAATGGTCCGACTGATCGGGCCCGTGACATTTTCCACGGACCCTGTGAATGCATCTTCCTCACTCATGCCGTCTTCCATGACATAGCGACGGTACAACATTTCCACAACACCATGTACCGCGCCCAGAAGAATCCCGCGCTCACCAAAGATGTCGCTTCGGTATTCATGATCCAATGTTGTCATAAAGATATACGGTGCGCCAAGGGCCACTGCCCATCCAAGCGCCTGGTCGGCTGCACGGCCGTTAATATCCTGCTCTACTGCAAAACTTGTATTTATGCCGGCCCCGTTAATCTCTTTTCCCTGGACATACAGCCGGCGAACCGATGGCCCCATGCCTTTGGGACAGACACCAACCACATTGATATCGGCAGGAAATGATTTGCCGATGCTCTTTAAATAACCCAGCAGGAACCCATGGGACAGACCCAGTGTAGCGCCATTTTTCAAGTGATTAAAAATTTTTTCATAATTATCGGCCTGGGCTGCGTCGGATATCAGCAGGATTACCATATCTGATTCGCCTATTACCTGGTACATTTCTCCCATGGTTCCGTTTTCCTTGGTAAACCCGGCTTCCCCGGCGCCGGCCATGGAGGAGCTGCCTGCCCGCAGTCCGATCTTGACCTTGACGCCGGTCCCTTCAAGGGAATCACGCAGATTTTGAGCCTGGGCCGGACCCTGGGAGCCCCAGCCGATTACGCCGATCTGGTTTATTCCTTGAAATGCCTGCGGCAGCAGAGGGAATTTATCCCGCCCGCCCTTGACAATCATTTCTTTTGTATCTGCAAGTTGGATGGTCTCGGTTTCAAAGACCTTTGTTGTAAATGTTGCTTTCACTAATAATTCCTCCTTAGGGACTTGAAAATAAAAAATTTATCCAAGTCTCTTAAGTCTTGGCAAAAAAAAATAACCTGCCGTATTCGCATCCCGAATGTATCACATCTTTAGCCGCTCTTCTTTCGCGAAATCCTCACCGTAGCCCTGCTAGGCCTGGTTTGCGGTTTCACTCAATCAGATCGACTAAATCTATGACACATTCGGGCGCAAAAAACACCAAGTTATTTTTTGCCGAGCCCTTATATGCTAAAAATCTTCAAATTCGTCGTCGTCAAATGGGATTACATCCTTGACGTTTGGTTTGTTACCTCTGCCTGGGTCCGAGGTGCGCGGGCCCGGCAGGGTTTTTAAAGTATGGTCTTTTCCCGGCGCTTTCGACGTTTTCAGTACGTTCGATGCATCTGGATCATCGGAAGCGCCGGCCCTGAATTTTTCCTCCATACCTGGAATGGATGCCTTTGGGGCAGGCTCCGATTTTTTGATCTTTGATTCGTCCGAAGGCTCGCCGGCCGATCCCAAGAGATCCAGTAAATGCTGTACAATACCTTCAAGTTCTTCGGCCTTACTTTCCATGTTTTTTGCTGAAATTGAGTTGTGGTCGGTGTGTCTGGCATTCATCTGAACTGCCCTGTCCATTTCTGTAATGGTTGAGTTCAATTGTCTGATACCAGTATTCTGTTCCCGGCTGGCCCCGGCGATTTCGGATATCAGGTCGGCGATTTTGCCGGACCCCTCGGACACGCTGTTAAATGCCTGTCCCGTCTGTTCCACAAGCATGGTGCCGTCATCAATTTTTTTAACTGTCTCGTCAATAAGGCTTGATGTGTTTTTAGCCGCATCAGCAGATCTCATTGCCAGGTTTCGTACCTCGTCCGCAACAACGGCGAACCCTGCTCCGGCCTCACCGGCCCGTGCAGCCTCGACCGCGGCATTTAGGGCCAGAAGGTTTGTCTGGAATGCGATTTCGTCAATGGTCTTGATAATTTTCCTCGTATCTCTGCCGGATTCAGCAATAGAATCCATGGAGGTAATCATCTCTTTCATTGTGGCTTCAGCCTTACTTATGATGGTCTGGTTTTCCTGCATTAGATTATCGGCCTGGTTGGAGTTCTCAGCGTTCCTGTCGGTCATGGAGGAGATCTCTTCAAGAGTTGCCGTAGTTTCTTCGAGACTTGCGGCCTGCTCGCCCACATTACCGGCAATTTTTTCAGACGACTCGGAAATAGCGCAACCTTCACTTGAAAGGGTGTCCGTAATACTTGCCAGCGCATTAAGAGGCTGTCTCAAATCTTTCATGATGCTCCGGACGGCCAGCAGACCGCTGATTATACCGATTATCGCCATAATCAGATTAAGAATAAGGGTGTCTGTTTGATTATATTTCACATAACTGATTACTCCGGAAATAACCAGGAACAGTCCGCATAGCAATACCGGAAACGTATTTTTTTTAACTACTGACATGCTCATAATAATCTTCCTTTATAGATGTATAATGTGAAATTTATTTGCTTTCCATTCCTTGATTTCCTAACAAACATATATAATATTAGCAAAAAAGGTACATGAAATCCAAATGAAAAAAGAAAAACCGGCAGGCGCGCACAAAATCCCTTACGGTTTGGATATCATGTCCGGAATCAGGATGGCCTTGCGGAGTTTTTGAACGCCGGGTGATGATTCGGGCAGAAAACAGACACATCCCCCATCCCCATCGTGCATTAGCCCGGTTTCCTTTAATGCCTGTCCGGAAAATTGAATGAATACACCCTGTTTAAAGAATTCCTCCCTGGTCTTGTAAGAAAAATATGGTTCAAGGTTCTGGGGCAGTTGTTTTCGTAACTTATCACGGAGTTCGCCTAAAGGGGATGATGAAAAATAATCGGGCAGGAACCGGTGGCCGCTTCTGATCCAATCAAATATGAGCAGTTCACGGAGCAGCTCCCTGTCCGGCCTTTTATCCGCCAGGTCAAAAAGGAGGCTCGTCATGAGCTTTTGTGTTTTTGCAACCTCGAAAAATCCGGTGGATAAACATTCTTTTAGAAGAATGTTAAAAAAAGCAAAAGGATCATCTTCCATTCGCCGTATATAATCAAAAAAGGTCCTGAAAAACCGGTTGTTGAAAAAGGCCTCTACGCATTTACCAAACCAGTACAAACGGCTTACGGTTTTGTGGTTCATCCAGTGGGTAGCAAGAATTTCGTATGGAGGCTGGGAACAGCGGAACATTTTGAATTCCTCCATGGATCGTTCAATCGGCGTGCCAGGCAGGATTTTTAATAGTCCCATCTGGATATAATGGGGAAAAACCGAAAAAACATCGTTAAATGATTTTCGAAATGTGTCCGGGACGTCATGGGGCAGCCCCAGGATCAGATCCACGTGAATGTGTATATTGTCCAGGGCAACAAGTCTTGATATATTTGCAAGAGCCGTTTCTACATCCATAGCTCTGTCAATGACGCTTAATGTCAATGGATCGGTGGATTGAATGCCGATTTCAAACTGAAACCGGCCTGGAGGCATGGTTGCAAGGAAGCTGAACATCTCCTTGTTAAACCTGTCCGGGGCGATTTCAAAATGAAACGTGGTATGGCCCTCTGTCGCGGAGAGAAATTGCCATAGTTCCAGCGCCCTTTCTTGATGTGCATTAAACGTTCGGTCCACAAACCGGATGATCCCGGGTGAGTGTTTCAGTATTTCACCAAGTTCCTCCTTGACCTGTCCGACATCTTTGCACCAAAATCCCTTTTCAATAGATGAAAGACAATAGGTGCAGGAAAAGGGACATCCTCTGGATGATTCGTAATACACGGCCCGGTTTTTTAATTCGCTTGAAAAATCTTCGTTTTTATATGGGGACGGAAAATGGTTGCCCGGTTCGGCCACGTATTCCGGTTTCAGCCGGTCGTCCATAAGGTCCTGGTAAAAGGGGGCGGGAACTCCCTCGATTTCACCCCTGATTATAGTGCAGGAGGAGGGCGTCTCATGATCCGACAAAAACGTGATCTGAGGCCCGCCGAGAACCATACGCGTGTCGGGAAGTATCCCGGCAAGGTCTTTTATCAGGCGCATTACGTAATTATAATTCCAGATGTAAACGGAAAAAAATAGATAATCGGACCGGTTTTCGGAAATGCGGACCAGGGTGGAAAAATAAGGATCGTTTATAGTAAACTGGTAAAAAGTAATCTCAGGCGTTAATATATGTTTTTCAAGTTCATTACGAACGTAAAACAGCGCCGGGCAGGAATGCGTGTATCGTGCGTTAATTGCAATGAGTGTTATTTTCATAAGTGAATGCGATTCCTTGTTTACACATAGTGAACGGTAATGAATATGACGGTACATGACCAAGAAAAAAATATAGCTCTCAGCCGGTTACCGGCCGGCATCTTACAATATTTTGTAGACATTCCGGTGGAGTGTCCCTACGGTCTGGATTTTACCGCCGTCTACAGGCAGGCCCTCTTTGCCGGTCTGCCGGATCCGATAATGGGATCTTTTCTTTTTGCCGGATTTCGAAGAAATGGAAACAGCCTTTACAACACAGCCTGCCCTGAATGTAAAGGCTGCGTCTCGCTTCGAGTCGATCCTGGGAGATTCAGGCCCAACAGGAATCAGAAACGTGTTTTTCAGCGGAATCAGGACGTGACGGCCGAGATCGGACCGGTTCATATCACTGATGAGAAGATTGATCTTTTAAACCGGTTTTTTAGTTCCAGGTATCCTATGGCCGGTAATGCGGCCGAGGACTATTACAATGGTTTTTTCTTAAATTCATGCACCAGGACATATGAAATCAGGTATCGAACCAAGGGTCGGCTGATCGGTGTGGCTGTTGTTGATGTGAGCAATAGATGGTTAAATGGAGTCTATTTTTTCTTTGATCCGGATGAAGGCGGCCGCAGTCCCGGTACATTCAACATTCTCAATATTATTGATTTCTGTCGGAAACAGGGGATCAGTTACGTCTATCTCGGCTACTGGATAGAAAACGTTAGGGCAATGAATTATAAGGCAAACTTCAAACCTCATGAGGTACTTTGCCACGGACGATGGGAAGAGGTGATTGCGTAATTCTTGATTCCTGTTTATTCCCTAACTCTAACTGGAAAATAGGCGAAAATAGCGAAAATAGGGGACAGACCATGTTTTTTGATAGCCAATCAAGGGAGCCCGGTGTCGTTGACCGGATTCGTCAGGCAACCAACTGGAATTTTGCCCTTGGCAACCAACGGTTCAAAGAAGAAATAGCCGCCATGCTTGGCCGCAGGGTAACTCCCGGAAAAGCAGGCAGGCCGCGAAAGAAAACAGAGAAGAAAGAGGGTGACGGATAAACGTGGTCTGTCCCCTATTCTTAATTAATTGACGGTTAAAATTATTCTTCTTTCATAATTTTTATAACTCTATCGTCCAAACAAGAACGTATAAAGCTATTCATTGGTTTCTGATCACCAATTTTGTAAAAAGCTAACATCAACTGGTTGAATTCTAATTGCCTCTTAGCAGGAAGATTTATCGCCGGATATCCATTCGTTAACAAAAGTCCGTTCATAATGAAACGTCCCATGCGCTTGTTGACGTCATAAAAAAACCGGCACCTCGCCATTGTAAGAAAGAAGTGGATAGCCTGATCGTATATATCCGGCATTTCAGATGCTTTTTCTGTCATGTTATCAAACAAATCAGGTAACAAACTCGCCTTTGGCGGAATATAATCCGTGCCGGCAACAGTAACCCCGCCGGAACGAAATTTGCCCCACTCCAAGGCTTCTTGTTTACCCGCTATAGAATGAAGAGCACAGACTTTTTCAATCGTGACTTCAAACTGATCCTTTTCTATCCATGCAAACATAGTACGCCATGCATCAGCCTGATTCAACGCAATTTGTTGATCAGCCAGCTTATGCCCGCCAACTGTTATTCCATCTAATAATGTCTGAATTTCCGGTAATGTGAAGTTAATGCCTTCCAAGTTTACCGCATCATAAACAAACTCTGGTAGTTGGCGCTTAGCAAGCATTATTGCTTTAGCTTTATTGGGTTTCATGATCCATCGATTGCCTTTCATTGTTATAACCATTTTAATATATACGGGTCAGGTCTTGAAAAATCGCTTTTGTGCCTGCCTTGAAAAGACCTATGTTTCAAGACCTGACCCCATCTTGCTATTAAAAATATTTGGGTATATCCACTCAACAAAAGGTTCAGGATCATTTTGAAAAATTGACTTGTAAAAAAACAAATCGAATATTTACCCCCGAGAAATACCAGAGAGCCTATTTCAATCCACATGGATCGATAATCTATCCTGCTGCGCTGTGATAGGCCTCCTCGATCCGGATTTTTACATACGCTACCAACTTTTCGTCGGGCTCTGTTATATCGAAGCAATACCCGTCCTCACCAAGCAGGCCGTCGGGAATAAGATCCCCTTTCTCTTCCGGGTCTGAAATCATGTCTCTAAAAAAACACACTGACAGCCACCGGTCCATTGGATCATCGTCCACCACGTCCGCCATGACATACAAGGATCGATCTTTTTGGCCGGGATGCGCTGCTCTAAGGGAGTAACTTACCCCCGGTCTGGCATTAAATGAAAGTTCAGCTTCCTTTTGGGCCTCCAAACAATTTTTAATCTCTAGAAATACGCTTTTCATCCCGTTAGTATCCTGCCAGGATTCGATAAAATGTTCCATCTCCTGCATAACTTCTGCCTCCAATCGGTTAATTTTCCAGACCCTTACTTCGATTCATACCTGCTTACAATTTCAGCGATGCGTGCAGTAATATAGTCCGCAAACTCATTGGCCCGAGCCTCGGACATTATCGCGATGCCGTCTGCCAGTTCTGAAATTTTCTTTTCCTCCAGCCCTGTGGTTTTTTGTACCATGAATTCCTCCACCTCCCCGTTCTCGGGAAGAAGGCCGCATCCACCGGCCGTACCAAGGAAGGTGTCACCCACGAAAATCGGAGCAGCCACTTTAACCATGGCAAGATCGCACTCCCCGATCACCGGTTTCCGGGTCGCCTTTGTCTCCGCAGTAAAATTCTGCGCTGCCACGGCACAGATGGCCCCGATTGCCTCGGGTTTCTTCTTGATGACCGGGCAAATTCGGTTGCACCAATTTTCATAATGGCTCACGTGAGCACCGTTCACGTCCGAGACGGCACAGCCTATGCCAAACTTCTCATGGAGGTCTTTTACAAAATCGTTCCACTCATTTTCACTTAATAGGTCCGTTAGTGTCATGGTTACTGCTCCTTCCATTTTTTTGTTCCCGACCGGTAATAAAAAACGGGGACGAAACAACTTTCCCAACTATGCTCCTACTTGGGAAATTTATTTCGTCCCCGTTCCTAAGTAACCGCCGAAGTGTCAAATAAACATGTAATATTTTAAAATAAAATATAGGCTTCCGGTCGTGTTGTCAACCCTCACTTTTATTTTTTAAGAAGGCTTTTTGACTTTACGAGACCATCGCTATTTAATGGGATTCTTTTGCTTTTTGGCTACCAACGTAAAGCGGAACAGCCTGTAAATTCAATCGGTTAGGGATAAGGAAGAGAGTGAATATCTTCAAGAATGTTTAGTAAACGGTCTCTGTGGTTTTTGTTTTGATTGAGGATCAGGACAAAGCTGTCCGGTTGTTTGTCGGTCAGGAAATAGCCTGCATATGAATAGACCCCTGTCAGGGTCCCTGATTTGACTCTCCTGTTGTCGGAAAGAGGCAAAAGCATGTAATAGGGTCGGAATGCCTCTAAAATTGTGATCATGGCACGCGGGGTCACCCTGTTATTACGGGACAATCCCGAACCCTCATAAATTTTTACCGCCTTTTCATTAATCCCCAGCTCCTTATTGAGATATTTTGTAAGGGCGTTTCTCCCTTTTGCCCATGTGGCCGGATATCCCGATTGCTTAGCGCCGCAAGTGAGAAAAATTTGGTTGGCTATATAGTTGTTTGAATAGAGCAGCAGGGATTCAATCAGAGAATTAAGTTTTTTTGAGGATCTATGGATATAGACCGGCGTAAGATCATCAGGCACATGGGTATGAATATTCCGGCCGTTGCCGGGAATCTTTTTTTTCTTTTGAATTGCCCGAAATAGCTCACCTGTATGCCTTATGATATTTTTTTTGTCAGAGGAAATGTTGAGTCTGTAGACGCCGGGTTTAAGCCCTTTGCCCATTTTTTTCATCAACGGCAATGTAGGGGTCTGGGGCTCGGCGGACTGAACAGCGCCTTCCCGTGAAACAATAATATGCACTGTGTTGAAATTTACGGCTAATGCGGAGTTTGCCGCATCGTACGGGTTAAGACCTCGGCCTGAACCATCCGGATCGGCCGCAATGTCAAACAAAGAGTCGTCAAGCAGAATATTTCTGATCTGATGGACATTTTTTTCTTTTAAAACATCCATGATTGTTGATATCTCTTCCGATGTAAGGGCAGGATCGCCGAATCCCCGAATGTAGAGATCATTCTCTTTGTTATGATAAAATCGGGTTTCAAAACAAAAGGCGGGTCCCAGGATTTCAAGGGCCGCGCATGCGGTTGCGATTTTTATGATGCTGGCAGGCATCAGGAGGGAGTCGGGATTATTGGCTGCAATGATTCGGCCTCCCTTGGTAACAAGAAATCCGCCGTTTTTGACCAAACCAACAGCTTTATCCGGCAGAGTTTGGTCAGGAAGAGATGCCGCACATGCGGCAGCGGCAGCAAGGCAGAAGAGCACGGCGGACAACGCGGTCTGCGTTGTCCGCCGGAATGATGATTTCAGTAACGCCTCAAATGCCCGTCCGTAACCGATTGTTTTGTTCTGCAAAACAAATGCCCATAGGGTTATCAATTTCTGCATCATGCTACAATCTTAGCATTTTTTAACCTTGAAAAAAATCTGATTATAGCGTAATCGTTCACAGGCTTCTGAACGGTTACGATTTAAAGGACAATTTGTCAAAAAACGTGATAGTATGAAAAACAGTTAGAGCCTGTTTGAAAAAGGCAGGTTAACGTAAGGTGGGATGTGCCCGCCGAGACATGGATATATCACGATAAGTGTAAACTGACAAATAAAGGATGCCGGATTTTTTTTAACATTCTCTCTAACTGTCGTCAATTATCAATCATCAATCATCAATCGTCATTCCAAACAGGTAGCTGGTCATGTTGGAAGCATTGCTCTATCCCAAGACCATTGCGGTGGTGGGAGCCTCGAAAAAGCCGGGCAAGGTCGGCCATGACATCTTGGCCAATCTTATAAAAGGAGGTTTTTCCGGCAAGATTATTCCGATTAATCCAACCGCAGACCATGTTCTTGATCTTCCCTGTTACAAGAGTCCTGCTGACTGCGGTGAATCTATTGACTTGAGCGTGATTGTCGTGCCCAGAAGCGCCGTGATTGAGGCGGTTCACAGTTCCATTAAGGCCGGGGCAGGCGCTATTGTTGTGATCACGGCAGGTTTTAAGGAAATTGGAGAACAAGGCGCGGCCCTGGAACAGGAGATTGCTGAAATATGTTCTCTTACCGGTGTTCGATTGCTGGGTCCCAACTGCCTTGGACTGATCAATACCGGAAACAGGATGAATGCCTCTTTTGGCGGAGACATCCCCATAGCAGGCGGTATATCGATCATTTCACAGTCCGGTGCATTGTGTACTGCTATTCTTGACACAGCGGCCGGTCTTAATCTTGGACTTGCCAAGATGTTCAGCATCGGGAATAAGGCGGATGTCAGCGAAGTGGATCTATTGAGGGTACTTGCCCGGGACGAACAGACTAAGGTAATAGTCGGTTATTTAGAAGACATTACTTCCGGAGACGATTTTATCAAGGCGGCCACAGAGGCATCAACAGCAAAACCTGTGATAATATTAAAATCAGGGACAACCAAGGCCGGGCTCAAGGCCGCTTCCTCGCATACGGGAGTGCTGGCAGGCGCTGACACTGCATATGGAGCGGCATTCAAACGTTCCGGTGTAATACGGGCCGAAACTTATGAAGACCTGTTTGATTTTGCAACTGCATTTGCCATTCAGCCTCTGCCGAAAGGAGATCGTGTCCTGATTATTACCAATGCGGGAGGGCCCGGTACAATGGCGGCTGACGCAGTGGAAAACGCGGGTATGCGAGTCGTGACCCTGGAAAGGAACGTTGCCACTGCTCTGAAAAGCAAACTGCCGGCTGCGGCCAGCGTGGGCAATCCCATTGACGTGCTTGGCGACGCAGACCCGGATCGTTACTCAGCAGCGCTTGCCGCTGCCCAGGAAGATGATTCCGTGGACGCGGTTATAGTGATTCTTACTCCCCAGGCAATGACCATGCCGGTTGAAACGGCCCAGGCTATTGTTGCCGGATGCCGGACCGGGGAAAAAACGGTTCTGGCCTCATTCATGGGCGGCAAGGGGGTTCTGCCGGGCCGCGATGAATTGGCCGCTTCAGGGTTGCCTCAATATTATTCGCCTGAACGGGCCGTGGCAGCGCTTAAGGCAATGAACGATTACGCCGCATGGAAACGGAGACCGCCGCGTGTAGTGGCGCGATTCCGGGTCAATTCACGACGGGTTGAAAGAATCATCACTCGTTGTTTAAGGTCTAACAGGCTTCAGCTAGGTGAAGTCAAGGGAAAGGAAATATTAAGGGCCTATGGATTCAAGGTCCCGCGTGGATTTTTAGCCGGTAACACGGATGATGCCGTTGAGGCTGCCGAGCGGATAGGGTATCCGGTCGCCATGAAGATTGTATCACCTGACGTGGTACACAAGTCCGACCTTGGCGGTGTGAGGCTGAATATCTCGAACAGCCAGGGGGTAAGAGACGCCTTTGATCTCATGATGCTCAGGATAAATCAACGTGTGCCGGATGCCTGGATAGAAGGGATATACGTGGAAAAAATGGTTGGCAAGGGACTTGAGGTAATTATCGGGATGCACAGGGATCCGCAGTTCGGCCCGATGCTCATGTTCGGCCTTGGCGGAGTATTCGTGGAGGTCATGAAGGACGTTACTTTTTATATCGCGCCTATCACACATGATGAGGCAATGCAGATGCTGATGTCCACCCGTTCCTACAAGATACTGGTGGGAGCGCGCGGACAACATGGGGTTGACCTGAAAGCGATTGCCACCGGTCTTCAGCGGATAAGCCAGCTCTCCACGGATTTTCCCCGGATTGCCGAACTTGATATCAATCCGTTTATTGTGGGAGATTTAGGGACAGCGCCGGTTGCAGCGGATGCCAGAATGACACTGCAACCTTCCGGGTTCAAGGTTCAACGGTTCGAGGTTAATCATGAATAAACGGAACCCGATAGATTTTGATCAAGAATGGCGGGATAGATATCAGTATATGATTGCTGACCCGGACCAGGCAATATCTCACCTTCGGTCGGGCCGGCGCGTATTTGTCGGCACAGGTTGCGGCAAGCCCGCCGAATTGATTCAGGCAATGATAGGCCGGGCCGGGAAGCTCACTGACATTGAGATCGTCCATTTACTGACAAAGGGGGAAGCGCCATATGCGAACAAGGATTTTTCTCCTTTTTTCTGCGTGAACAGTCTTTTTGTCGGAAGCAATGTCCGGGATAGTATTCAGGAAGGGCTGGGCCAGTATACTCCCATACTTTTAAACGATATTCCTTACATGTTCTGCTCCGGAAAACTCCCGCTGGATGCGGTTTTGATACAGGTAACGCCGCCGGATAAGCGGGGCATGGTGAGCCTGGGCATATCAGTGGACATCGTAAAGAGCGCCGCTCAGAACGGGTCTCTGGTTATTGCCGAAGTGAATCCGCAGATGCCGTGGACGCTCGGGGACAGCCTCATGAATATCCATGATATTGACATACTTGTGCCTGTAGATTATCCGATACTGGAAAGAAAATCCGGAAAAATTATGGATGTTACCAGCCGGATTGGAGAACATATTGCAAAATTGATTGAAGACGGTTCGACAATCGAATTCGGTATGGGACGTATTCCGGGTGTAGGCCGCATACCTCAGACAGTGATAGCCTTTCTAAAGGAAAAAAAGGATCTTGGCATCCACACGGAAATGATTACGGACAGCATAATGGAACTCGTGGAATCAGGCGCTGTAACCGGTATCAGGAAGACAACGGACAGGGGGAGGATAGTTACCAGTTTCTGCATGGGATCCAAAAAACTCTACGATTTCGTAAACAACAACCCGCTTTTTTCCTTTCGGCCCACCGAGTACGTAAATGATCCATATGTGATAGCAAAACAGCACAAGATGGTGTCAATCAACATGGCCCTTGAAGTGGATCTTACAGGCCAGGTATGTTCCGATTCCGATGGAACGGCATTTTATTCCGGGATCGCCGGGCAGGTTGACTTCTTAAGGGGCGCTTCCAGGTCCTCCGGAGGCAAGGCCATCATTGCATTGTCCTCAAAAGATATAAAGAAAAACAAGTCCCGAATTGTTTCCTGTCTGAATCCGGGATCGGGCGTGGTCATAACAAGAGGTGAAGTGGAGTATGTGGTTACCGAACATGGTGTTGCCTATCTGCATGGCAAGAGTATTCAGGACAGAGCCCTGGCCCTGATAAGCATCGCCGACCCTCTGTACAGGGAGCAGCTTTTCAACGAGGCAATGGATTTAAAATACATTCGTCCTGAATTCGCTGAAGTAAAAGGGAAGTTTATGATTGGTTCCCAGGACATGAAGGCCTCCATGTTGCTTGAGGACGGCAACCAGATTAATTTCAGGCCGATTCATCCGACAGATGAACGCGGCATCAGGGATCTTGTTTATGCCCTGTCCCAGGAGACTATTTATTTCCGGTACATGACCAGTGACATGAAGTTTGATCACAGGCAGATACATCAATTCGTATATGTTGATCATAGTAAGGATATCGCTATTGTCGGCACAATACCAGAGGCCCACGGGGAGGACATCATTGCCGTGGGCAGGTATTATCTGGATATGAAAACCAACCGGGCCGAGGTTGCATTTGTAGTCCGCGATGACTGGCAGAACCGCGGGATCGGATCATTTCTATTCAAACATCTTGTAGGGATTGCAAAGAAAAGCGGCATTGCAGGATTTACCGCTGAATTTTTTAAAGGTAATGACCGGATGCAGGCTATTTTCAGTCATTCCGGGTATCCGATGACCAGCGATGTTTCAGACGATACATACAAGGTCAGGATAGAATTTGAGTAAACGTTTACAGGATGTTAAGTTATTTTTGAGCAAGCACTAAATGTAACCGGTCATTCGATATTGGATGGTTTTGTATGAGTCAGTTGCTTTGGTGGGCACAGCCCACCCTGCAAGACTGAACCCTGAACCCGGAACCCGGAACCTAAAACCCATAAATGGAGGTACGGATATGGCTGCAGTGAGTGTTGCGGATTTTGAAAAGGCCCTTAAGATCGGGCGGCCGCCTAACGTGGTCCGCCTGTTTCCGAATTCAAAGGCCCTTATTGTCAGCGGCAAGGTGATTGACAGGGCTCTGACTGCCAAAGGCAACGCTATGACTATGGCGGCAAACGGAAGAAATCAGTCAGTGATCCGTGGCGCTTTAAAGGCTGCTCAACGGGCAAACAGCGCCATCATTATTGAGATAGCCAGGTCGGAAGGCGGGGCTGATGCGTATTGCCCGGTGAGCTACTGGAACATGGCAAGAATTGTCGATGCTGTTTGCAATGAACTGGGCATCACGATTCCGGTTGCAATACATGCCGACCATTACGGGCTGAAAAAAGAGGAGGATGTTGAGGTTGCAAAGATAGAGGTACCGACTATCTTTGAAGCTGGTATCACATCAATTGCAATCGATGCCTCGCACATGCCGGATGACAAGAACCTGCTGGCCAATCTGGCCCTTGCCCCTTTTATTCCGAAATGGGCCGGTCTTGAAACAGAGATTGGAGAAATAAAGGGCACAATGGGCCTTTCAACCGCCCAAGAGGCCCTTTTACTCATCCAGGGCTTAAACGCTCACAACGTATTTCCAGACTGGATTGCCTTGAATAACGGGACTACTCACGGAATCGAGGCAAGCAGCCAGGGCATCCAGGTGGATCTGACGGCTGAGATTCATGATAAATTGAGCAATTACCACATTTCAGGAGCCCAGCACGGGACATCGGGCAACAGCTCCGAAAGACTGCGGGAGATAGCATCCAAGACAAATACGACAAAGGCGAATGTGGCGACCGCTCTGCAGATGATTTCATGGGGACTTGAAGTAAATGATTACGGCAACGCCATTCTTGACAAGCAAGGAAATTTCGTCAAAAAAGAAGGGGAGGGCGTTACAGAGGATATGTGGCGACGGATGACGGCATACGCGGAAAAACAGGGGTGGCAAAGCGGCAATTACAAAAAGTTGAATCTTCCGTTTGAGAACAAACTTCTGGGACAGCCGCAGGAGATCAGGGATAGAATGGCCAAGCGGGTTGAGGATTTTACCTACAATCTGCTGGTTGATGTATTTAATGCTCGGGATACCGCCCCTTTGGCAATTGAGGCCATTTTAAAGGCAGGATCATATGACCTTGGTCCTAAGTCGGAACGGATTGAGGATCCAGCCGAATGGACGGATGCAAAGATTATAGAACGGGCTGCATCTCTTGATTCGGCTAAAGGTCCGGCCGGAGATTTTGATGATTAAGGAACAGGTCGAAAATAAATTAACCAAAATTTCATCTCAGCTTCAGGCCATCTTCGGCCGGCTCTCAATCACAAAATCCTAAGGCGTAGCCCTGCTACGCCTGCGGTTTTGTTCAATCGAGCCGACCAAATCTAACCTAAAGCTGAGCGTAATTTTGATCAATTTATTTCCTCTATGTCCCTAAAGGAGTTAAAATGGTTAAAATCGGAATTATCGGTGGTACCGGGTTGGGTGATCCCGAGATACTCGAAGGCGCGGAGGAAGTTGCTGTTGAAACTCCCTATGGCGCTCCCAGTTCACTTTTTACTCATGGCCGGATAGAGGGGGTTGACATCTTTATTCTGTCCAGACACGGCAAGGATCACTCTATTCATCCTTCCGGCGTGAATTTTAAGGCAAACATCCATGCATTAAAGGAATTGGGTTGTACACATATCCTGGCGGCAACCGCTGTCGGATCTCTTCGCCAAGAAATAGAACCGGGTCATCTGGTCTTTCCGGACCAGTTCATAGATCATACGAGAAAACGGGAAACAACTTTTTTTGACAAAGGTCCTGTTGTTCATACTCCTATGGCTGAACCTTTCTGTCCGAACCTGATCAATCTTTTGAGCGAGTCCGCCAAAGGGCTTGGAATTCCGTTTCACAGGGACAGGACCGTGATTACGGTGGAAGGTCCCCGGTTTTCCACCAAGGCGGAAAGTCACATGTTTAGAAGTTGGAACGCTGATGTGATCAACATGAGCACCGTGCCTGAGGTGAACCTGGCAAGGGAAAAAAAGATTCATTACGCAGCAGTGGCCATGTCCACGGATTATGACTGCTGGCACGAGGAAGAGGAGTCGGTAACCTGGGAGATAGTCATCGCGACAATGAAGAAGAACGCTGACAGCGTGATAAAACTTTTTCTAAACACTATTCCGAAAATTACTGAATTTGAAGATGTGTGTGTTGAGTAATGGAGAACGAGAATGTCGATTAAGTCAAAGATTAGAGCCATACCGAATTACCCCAAAAAAGGTATCATGTTCCGTGATATCACAACGCTTATCAAGGACCCCCTTGGATTCAGGCTGGTTATTGATAATATAACCCAGCGATATATCAATGGTGATATTAATTTCGACATCATTGTCGGCATTGAGGCGCGTGGTTTCATTATGGGAGGCGCCCTTTCGTATACACTGGGAAAGGGATTCGCACCTATCCGGAAAGCAGGCAAACTGCCTGCCGATGTTATTTCCCAGGAGTATGAACTTGAGTACGGTACGGACAAGGTGGAAATTCACAAGGACGCATTTGAAAAAGGCACAAAAGTACTGCTGGTTGACGATTTGCTGGCAACAGGAGGCACGGCCCTGGCATCCGCCGCGCTGATTGAAAAACTTGGAGGAATTATCGCTGAAACCGCATTTATCGTGAATCTGCCTGATGTAGGCGGCGAGAAGAAACTCAAGGAAAAAGGTTATAATGTTTTTTCCTTGACGGTATTTGAAGGGGAGTGATTGAGCTGTTGAGCTGTTAAGCTGTTAAGCTCAACAGCTCGCCCGTAGGGCATTATGTGCATGGCAACAAAGATTCCCAATCCACTAACCCGTAATTCCTGTTTATGTTTTTTTTAATAGCTTGCCGATATCCCCGGCATTTTTCATTTCCTCTTTTATTGAATTCACTTCCTTAATTCCGGGTACGTTTTCTTCGATCATGCCTTTCCCAGTGTCTTCAACGTCTTGTATTCCTCTTTTGAACGAGTTGATCGCCTTTCCCAGGCCTGAACCTATCTCCGGCAGCTTTTTGCCGCCGAAAACCAGAAACGCTATTCCGAAAACTACAATTAATTCAGGGGTCCCTAATCCAAACATTTTTTCTCCTTTTTTTAGAATTCGCTCAAGAATAAATGGTTCATAGCGGATTACGGGGTAATATCCACTTGAACTTAGCGCCCTACGGGCGAGCTGTTGAGCTAAAAGCGAACCGCTAACAGCTTTAAACCCAGGCTGGAGCACTTTTCATTCAGGCACTGGTCAGCAGTAATGAAAACGAGCCACAAACTGTGTCAGTCCTGATCTTTGTCCTCGATTTTTTCCGTTTTGTTCTCATCGCGGGTTGCGCTTTTGAAATTTTTGATCCCCTTTCCAATACCGGACCCGATTTCAGGCAGTTTGCCGGCGCCGAAAATTATCACGATTATCACCAGAATTACAATGAGTTCCGGCATTCCAAGTCCAAACATAATGATCCTCTTAAAGTTTCTGAAACCAGTTAGAGCTTACGCACAATCTTCGTCCTGTGAATATTTGCCCAAAATTACAGCGCTGGTTGACCAGGTCAGCAATATTATTATACTATTGTCTGGATATTTGATATAAGGATACAATGAAAACAGGAATTATGGCAGTAACCTCAGCATATCCAGAAATAATTTAAGCTCCAGCGGTCGTTGCCTCACATTCTTCTATTTACCGATCCAGATTATATCGAATATACGGATATTATTGTTGGTTCGTAAATATTCGGCTTTATGCCGGAAAATAGCTGAAACCACCAAAAAAGTAAATGTTTGGCAGCGCACCCCAAGGGCACTTCCTGCGGGGCGCTTCACAGGGAGGTAAGCAGGCTGATCAGCAGATAAGCGCAGACTTCGATACTTAGGGCATGCTGGGCAGCCTGATCGCCTTCCTGTGGAGTGCTGCCGAATATTTACGTTGGTTCCTTTGTTTTATACAGCAAATAAGCGGGATAATCAAACTAGTTCTTTGCGGAAACGGTATTTTTTAATCGTGTTGAAGCTTGAAAATAATAATAGGTTAAAGTATGCTGGATTTATGAAAATGTATACACGGCAGAGTGTCTTTAACCTTTTTCACCCCAGATGAACACTTACAAATTTTTTCGTCAGGTTCATCCTGGATGCTTTTTTTACAACAAGTTATATTCATTCTATCTTGTGAATTTTCTTAATAGAATCAGATTGGTTATATCAAGGACTACTAAAAGGCATCCGCTTCGTGAAAAAGGCGGCTTTGCCCGGCCTTCGTGTGCCTGTATGGTTTTGATATTCCTCCTGTGCGCCGTATCCCTGATCCATTTCGGTGCCAACTTCTCATATTCCGCAACTTCCCTGAACTCTTTTTCTCCGGATGATATTACCGACCGCTCCATCGACGGGATTATCAGCGTGTTTTTTAATACGGATCCTGTTCATATACTTTTCGTGGAAAAGGACAGGCAGGTTCTGAGTGTGCTGGAATATGACAATGGTTTGAGAGTTGTTGCTCAATACTCGTGCGCTACTGGTGAGAATCCCGGAAGAAAACGAGTGGTCGGTGATTCTCGCACCCCGACAGGGATCTATTTTATTTTAAAGATATACAAGGACAACAAAATTACCATATTCGGAAAGAGAGCGTTTCATCTGGATTATCCTAATGCATTTGACGTGGCTGAGAGCAGGAACGGCAACGGGATCTATATTCACGGCACGAACAAGCCTCTGACACCAAAAAGCACAAATGGCTGTATTACCTTGAGAAACCATGATCTTGACGAGCTGGTTGAGTTCCTGCAATTAGATGTTACTCCAGTGATCATTGTGGAAAGCCGGGATTTTTTCGTAAAAGGACTTTGCAAGCGGTTTCCAGACCATGATTTTGAGTTGCTGACCAGGTTGATTATGCCAAAGGAAATTGATCCGGGTCCGGATGAATTTGAATATCTGTTTCTTTTAAACAACGGCACTCAGGCGGTTGCGGTCGGGGAATTTTTTCAACAAAAGGACGATGTATCCGGAATCCTCGGTTATACCAGGAGTTACCTGGAGTTACTGCCGGATGAAATCTGGACGGAACGTGACCGGATTTTGAAAACATCTCCCATACAGATTGTAACAGCCTCTCTTGGCTCCGGGCTTAAGAAATCTCTACCTTTATTCAAGGAACCTTCGGTATTGGCAAGTAGTTCATCCAAACAGTCCAAGAAATCGGCTGAAATTTTAGAGCAGGGCCTGGATAAAAGTGCTATTGAATTGAAAAACAAGGGTACATCAACCGACAAGCTACATCAGTATGCTTCACGGAATCAGGCAGAGACTTCATCATCAGCGGTTGAAAAGCCCGAGCCGGCGCCTCCTGCCCCGCCTTATCCGAAAAAGAGGCGGATGGTCGTTGATTTTGTGGAGAAATGGCGGAACGCATGGCAGTCAAAAGAGATTGATACTTACATGATTTGTTATCACGAAACATTTTTCGCCGGAAACAGGAATCGCTCCGAATGGCGCAGGCACAAGGAAAAGCTTGCAGGGAAGTATAAGTTTATCAAGGTTAAAATATCCGGTATCAAAGTCAGTTGGACGCAAAACGGGGCTGAGGTTTCATTCAGGCAGGCCTATCGGTCCGACATGTATTCCGCAGACGGCAGGAAGGTTTTACGACTTAAATTCAGTAAGCAGGGCTGGTTAATCACTCGTGAACTGTGGGAGCCCAAAAAGAAGGGCTGATTAAGGGTTCGCCCTGGGGAAATAATAATGAACAGTAACGGAATTCGCAAATTAATCGTTGTGGTCATGACTTTGTTTTTGATGGGCATGGTCGATCATGTGGCTGCAAAAAAAAGCCGCCATGAAGTGTTTCTGCCCAACACTGATCATGAACTCAATGTATACCGGATCTTTGGCGAGGAACCCGGCCGTACCATCATGATCATCGGCGGGATCCAGGGTGATGAGCCGGGCAGTTATTTAACGGCTGACCTCTACGCGGATATCACATTGAAAAAAGGCAATCTCATCGTTGTTCCAAGGGCCAATTTTTATTCAATCCTTCTAAACCGGAGAGAGGGATTGACCGGTGACATGAATCGGAAATTCGGCCCTTATGAAAAGGGTGAAAAAAGAAACAGCCTTGAACAGGAGATTGTAACGATTTTAAAACACCTGATTGCTGAAAGCGACTGTTTGATCAATCTGCACGAAGGATCAGGGTATTATTCACCCGAATGGATCAGTGACATAGAAAATCAGAAACGGTACGGACAGTCGATTATCTATGATACGGATGTGTATGAAATACCTGGCCTGGATAAGGTCATCCGTCTGGGCGATTTTGCGAAAAAAGTGGTTATAAATGTCAATCCACGGATCAAAAACAAGAGGTATAAGTTTAAAACAAATAACCATAACACTTCCTCCAGGGATTCGCTGCACAAGGAACAGAGGAGGTCAGCCACATATTATGCGTTGACCAAGGCCCTTATTCCGGCTTTTGGAATTGAAACCTCGAAATCAATCAAGTCTATTGAGACCAAGGTCAGGTTACAAAAAATGGTGGTTAACGCCTTTATGGAGGAGATGGGAATCGTGCTGGACAGTCCTGGTGTAAATGTCCATCAGCCAAAGCTCGATTATATCCTGATCAAGGTGAACACCGGTCCCGCCTTTGCCATGCCGTCCGGTTCGGAACTGGAGATCGATGCAGGCGATGAGATTATGGTTACAGACATTGTGGCCAATTATAAGCGGGGTCTGGTTGCCGATATAGTGGGACTGGGCACGAAAAATGATACTAACAGGCCGTTCAGGATTTCAGCGCCTACAAGAGTAGTTATCCGAAAGGACGCCGAGCAGTGCGGTTGGGTGGACATCAAGACCGGAGAGACCACGGTTGCTCTGAAAAAGGAAAAAAGTGTTTTTATTTTCGAGGATCAACTCAAGATTGAAAAATTGATTGTCAATATAGATAACGAGAGAATAATCATTGACGCCGGGGAGACCCTGACTGTGAAAAGAGGGGCACGTCTGATTCTGCGGGGCGTCAGAACCAACATCGCCAGACTGGATAACGATGTTATTGTTAATTTCAAGGGGTTTGCACCGCCAAAGGCCATAAACGACGGCAATGACCTCAATTATCCAATTTATACTGACCAGGACCTATGGCGTCGCTATTCGATAAACAAAAAGGGGGAAGTCTATCCTGTAGTCGCGCTTTATAAAAATAGAAAAGTGGGCAAATTCTGGGTGAAACTGAATTAAAGCGTTTACAAAAGGAAATAGATTACATGAAAGTCATTATTTTTTTGCTTAGCCTTTTTTTTCTGTTCAGCGTTGAGGCATATTCCGGTCAGCCGGATAAATTGATCGGGCAGGCTGAAAATGGATCGGCCAAAGCCCAGGTTCGGCTTGGAAATACCTACCTGAACGGAAAAGGCATTCCGCGTGATTATGAGAAGGCTTTTTTCTGGTTCAAAAAGGCGGCTGAACAAGGGTATGCCAAAGGGCAGAGACCCCTTGGAGCCATGTACGAGCTTGGCCGGGGAGTGAAAAAAGATCCTGCAAAGGCAGCCTACTGGTACCAAAAGGCGGCCGACCAGGGGCTGGCAAGGGCGCAGACCAATCTTGGAATACTATATGAAACCGGTGAGGGTGTAAAAAAGGACTTTCGTGAGGCTGTAATCTGGTACAAAAAAGCGGCTGATCAGGGATACGCCCGGGGGATGACACATCTTGGCATGATGTATGAAAAAGGCCTGGGGGTGGAAGAGGATATGAACAAGGCCTGTTTGCTTTACAAAAAGGCCGCGGAATCGGGCTACACCAAAGGTCAATTTTATTTCGGGATGATGTATGAAAACGGTTTTGCGACCACAGGCCCGGACCTTGAGACTGCGGCATATTGGTATAAAAAATCGGCTGATTCTGGTTACCGGAGGGGCCAAAAGGCATATCTCAGGACAAAAAATAAGCAGGCACAAGAAAAGTCTACTGCAAAACCGACGGTCAAGGCCGCCGGCCCGGAAAAGACAATAGTTGAAAAGCCCTTACCGGTCAAACCGTCACAGGATAAAAAAGATGAGGCGGATGCTTCAGGGAAAATTTTTGTAGAATCTCGGATAAAGGCGGAAGCAGGGGATTATATTGCGCAGAATTATTTAGGTTTTTGTTACTTGAAAGGTGACTTGGTTGAACAGGATCTGGAAAAGGCGGTTTACTGGTTTAAAAAGGCTGCGGAGCAGGGGAATCCTGATGCACAGAATAATCTGGGACTGATGTACACCGGGATCGAGGGAGGAAAAAGAAATCTTAAAAAGGCGGTTTACTGGTATGAGAAGGCTGCAGACCAGGGGCAACCGACAGCGCAAAATAACCTCGCCATTATGTATTTGCGCGGCCTGGGTGTTGAAAAAGACCCGGAAAAAGCGGCTTTGTGGTATGAGAAGGCGGCAAGGCAAGGACATGTTCATGCACAGGCCAACCTGGCTATAATGTACACCAGCGGTAATGGCATTGAGAAGGACCTTGAAAAGGCGGCATACTGGTATGTCAAGGCCGCTGAACAAGGGTGTGTGACTGCGCAGAATGTTCTAGGTATAATGTATTCAAAAGGTCGTGGGGTTGAACAGGATCCGAAAAAGGCGGTGTTCTGGTTTACAAAAGCTGCTGAACAGGACGATCCTGATGCCCAGAACAATCTGGGTTTTATGTATTCCGTTGTATTGGCGGAGGAAGACCGGGATCCCATCAAGGCGGCTTTCTGGTATCGGAAGGCAGCAGACCAGGGACTGTTGGTGGCCCAGAACAGCCTGGCTGTAATGTTTGAAAACGGGCACGGCGTAACAAAAAATTTAAAAAAGGCTGCATACTGGTATAAAAAGGCCGCTGATCAAGGTGATGAGACGGCCATGAAAAATTTTGAGCTGATAAACCAGGAAATCGAGTCGCAAGACCAGTAGTCGGTTGACAGTTCACGGTTCACGGTTTACGGTTGGAAAAGACAAAAAAGTAGAAGAAACTTTGGGAATGCGAAGGGTGATGGGTGGCATGGACAAACTGCGAACTGTCAACCGATAACCGACAACCGTGAACTGTTCAATTTTTTTAAGCGGAGTTAATAGCGCCAGTGGAAATCCTGCCGACCGCCGCCACCTTCAGCCAGGCCGGCAGACTCATAATGACCGCCTTGATCCTCCTGGCATGTCTTACAGGGATTTCCGGCGTTGCCAATCTGACCCGTTCCAATCCTGTTTTTAATCGTTCTACTTCTTATCTGCTTGTGGTCATGAATCTGGTGTTTGTGGCCGGGTTTCTATGGATCTGCTGGTTTCATTATCAGATCCATACCCATTTTGCCCTTGAAATCCCATCAGATATGGCCGGATGGCTGAACAGCCGTCTTGAGGCCATTAACAGCCGTGCGGCTTACTCACTACCCCTCTATGATCCGGCGAATCCGCCCAGGTATTCCATCCCTGTATGGATCGAAAATGAAAAATATTATTTCTGGTTCATGTGCTATGCAATTATGGTACTGACAGCACATTTCAGGATTAAAAATCATAAATTCAGGGCTTTTCTGCATCTGTTTCTTGCGGCCCATGTCGTTATTCTCTTTGTGGCTGCTGATCCGTTTTCCTCGCCGCTTCCAAAATTTTCTTCAGAAATTGCCGGGTGGCTTGGCGCAGACCATTCGACGATGAGCCGGTTCGGTCAATTTATGCGCCTTTATCCTAAAATGGTTTTTTACTATAATGCCCACTACATGTGGTTTCATCCTCCCATGTTGTTTCTGGCCTATGGCTGCATCACCCTCACCTTTGGCACATCCGTGTTTATGCTGGCACGTCGGGATCTATCCATGGAAATACTCGGATATGATTTTGCAAAGTTCGGCTATTTCATGCTTACTCTTGGAATGCTTTTAGGGTACCCGTGGGCGCTTCAGGCATGGGGCCCCAACTGGTGGTGGGACCCCAAGATCTGCAGTTCCATAATGATGTGGGTGATCTTCACCACCTACCTTCACGCCAGGCTCTATGTCAATAAACCATGGATGTGGCGTTTTTCTTCGATCCTGGGAATTATCTGTTTTATGGCAATGGTTTTCACATTTTTATCATCCTTTTACTTTCCTGGAGAGCACACGTTCCGGTAGTTGCAAATCCTTAACCCACATAGTATGAAAAAAAAAGGCTCTTACGACTATTATCTGATCCTGGCCACGGTGGCTGTGCTGTTTGTCATTTCCCTGATCTGCATCTATGGGATGTTTTATTTCAAACTGGCCCGGATTCACCAGATGCCCGACCTGATCAAGGCGGATTACATGAACCGGATGAACATAATTATATCTCCGTTTCTAGTTGCGCTCATCCTGCTGCTGGGCATCTGTGTTCCCAAGCGTCTGCTCGCCATGTCCATGCTGAACCGCTTTGCAGTGGTCCTGATTGCCGCTGCCGTTGTTTCCTCATTTTTTTTCGGGCTCAAGATAGGACTGCTGACCATCCTGATTGCATCTCTTGTGCTCCAGTTGTGGGTTCTTGTCATGGCGCTCGCAGGCAGCCGGCTTCTCCATTTTGAGAAAAAGGGCTACTGGATAAGGGTCGGGTCTTCCCTGATCCATCTTGGATTAATTTTTTTTATACTGGATATCTTCTTATATAATATGTATAAGCTCCATTTAATTCTGTTCTGGGTCACCACTGTCGCCACGGTACTGGGCATGCTCTTTTGTTTCTATTCCGGATTCATGGTTAACCTTGTTAAGGGCTCGCTCAAAAAATAACTCTCTAATTGTTCAGCTCGAATCGTAACCAAGGAAAATCATTATGGAAAGAAAAATACTTGTGCCTGTTGACGGCTCTACCCACTCTGCATACAGTCTTTCATATATCAGCCGTCTTTTTTCAGATAGTGACGAGGTGAAATTTCATCTTTTATTCGTTGTGTTCTACAGCTCCGAACGTTCAACCTCCAGTTGGATGAGTGAACAGGAAATCATGAATATGTTGGGGCCTGAAGTCAGGTCCCGGCTGAATGCAGCGAAAAAAAACATGCAAAAAATGGTGGAAAAACTGGTTGCAGACGGAATACCTCATGAACGTATAACCTCGGACGTGAAAATGTCACCCAGGGGCGTGGCCTCGGAGATCATAGGTGAGGCAAAGAAAGGACTGGTCGACGCGGTTCTTGTCGGACGAAGAGGTCTCGGAACGGTGGGTGAGATGTTTATGGGAAGCGTTTCGGCCTCAGTACTTGAAAAATGCCATAATATCCCTGTCTGGATCATTGACGGAAAGGTTGATTCAAGAAAATTTCTGGTCCCGGTGGACGGCACGGTTCATTCACTCAAGGCTGTGGATCATCTATCCTTTATTCTCAAGGATAATCCACATGCAGAGATCACTCTTTTCCATTCAAAGGCCATATTCGCCCAGAGTCAAGATTGCGATCCCAGTGAATATTACAAAGAATTCGGTGAAGAATGGAGTAAGAAACATGCCTGTCGGCTTGATGATCGTTTTCATGCCCCTGAGCAGATTCTCATAGAAAGCGGGTTCCCTCGGGAGAGGATACACAGGCTTGAAACCAGGACAGGCATTGGCCCGGCTCGTCAGATTGTCCGGCAGGCCCTGATCGATGATTTAGGCACCATTGTTATGGGACGCCGCGGGGGCAATATCAACAAGGGAATATTCAAGGGAGTTTCCGATCGGGTTCTGGGCAGGGCTGAAAAGGTTGCCGTATGGATTGTCGGCTGATCCCGGTACTTATACTATAAATGAAATGTGCGATAATCACACCACCATACATCAGGCCCACCGGCCCTCCGCTGGGACCTGCCGTTCTTGCTTCATATCTGAAAAAAAAGAATCCCCTGGTCCAGGTTCGGAACTTTGATCTGAATCTTGCCTATTATTCCACTGCCTTAAAGGCCGTTCAAGATGGAGTTGTCGGAATCAGACTCTACAACTGGGATGAGGAGACCACTGCAAAAAGAGTCAAGCAAGCGGTCAGATTCCTTAAGTCCTGGGACGGAACCGGTCCTGATATCAAATTATATCACCAATGGGCAACCATTTTTCAGAGTTTTGAAAACATATTTAACGGTTTTATGTCTGAAATGGCGCAAAGGTGGTTGTTCGGTCTTTTGATTCCAGATAAAATCAAGACCCTGTTTGAGGAAATTGTCTGGCCGGTACTGGAATTTAAGCCTGATTTGATCGGAATTTCGGTACTTTTTGATCATCAGATGGTGTTTGGCTCGCTTTTTGCCAAGTTGATCAAGGAAAGGTTTACAACAAAAATTGTCCTGGGCGGGGCCAAATTCGGGGTGATGGTTCATCCGGAAAGAGTGTTTATAGAAAAATGGGATTGCAGGATTGACAAAAAGAAATTCTCTATTCGGCTGACTCAATTATTCGATTTTCTCATCCCAGGAGAAGGCGAGATTGCGCTCCACGCCCTGTGTGAGAATATTGGATCAAACGACTTTTCCAATGTTCCCAACCTGATCCGACAAAAAAACGGAAATGTTCAGATCAATCCTGTTGAGATGATTTCCGATCTGAATGAAATCCCTGAGCCTGATTTTGATGATTTCGCTTTAACTAATTACATAAATCCTGTTGTTGTTCTTCCGTTTCTCACCTCCAGGGGATGCCCCTGGGCAAGATGCACATTCTGCACACACCACCATACATATATTAAATTCCGCACGCTTAAAATCGACGAATGTGTCCGCCAAATCAAGGCGCTTAAGAAACAATACCGGACAAACTATTTTTATTTTTACGATGAAATGATCCCGGCGGATCGTTTCCGCGAATTTGCCCGGAAACTTATTGATGAAGATATAGGTATCTACTACGGCGCTTATGCAAAACCAGTGTCCAAGTTTGACAGCCGGCTTTTGAAACAGATTCATCAATCCGGTTGCCGGGTTTTTATGTGGGGAGTGGAGTCGGCAAGTCAGCGTGTGTTGAATTTAATGCGAAAGGGGACCAAGGTCCATGAGATGGAGGAGGTTCTCTCGGAATCCGCCAAGGCCGGAATTATGAACCTTGCGTTTATTATGTTCGGTTTTCCGACCGAGACAGAGGAAGAATTTTTTTTAACCTTAAATTTTCTGGAACGAAACAGGGCCAATATTCATGCACTTTCAAAGGGCAAATTCGTCCTGACCGAAGGTTCCTTGATTCATAGAGAGCCTGACAGGTTTTCGATCGTCGAAATCCGGGAAAAGCCGTATGGGAACACCTTTGACAAGTTCCTTGATTATGATGTCTCAAAGGGACTTGCCCCCGATCGGCTGGCCAAATTGTACAAAGAAAACTTTAAACGCCTTCAGAAAACAGGTCTCTCCTCCCGTTTCGGAAGTTACCGGGAACACCTTCTTGTTCATGCTGCCCGGCAGACGCCTAATTCGTGACCAATCCAATGACCCGCTGGCGGAACTCTCTGAAAAAAAGTATTGTAAGCCCTGCTCAACTGGCGGATAAATTCAGTATCGATCCAACAGAATTAGAGGATGTTGTATCTCTCTATCCGATGAGGGTAAATCCCTATTATTTTAATTTGATTAAAGAAAAGGGGGATCCAATCTGGAGGCAGGCGATTCCGGATACAGAGGAGCTTAATGACACCGAAAGCATGGAGGATCCGCTTAATGAAGAGAATTTAAGCCCGGTTCCGAACCTTGTCCACAAATACCCTGACCGGGCGCTTTTCCTGGTTGCTTCCGAGTGCGCCATGTACTGCCGGTTCTGTACCAGAAAGCGGAAGGTGGGGACTTCCCGTATGAATGTCACCCCGAACACAATCAAGGCTGGTCTTGATTATTTAAGAAAAACACCTGAGATCCGTGATGTGCTTGTGTCAGGCGGAGACCCGCTCCTTCTTGATGACAACAGCCTTTTAGAACTCCTTACGTCACTTCGCAGGATTCCCAGTATAGAAATAATCCGTATCGGGACCCGGGTTCCATGTACATTTCCAATGCGAGTAACAGTCCGGCTCGCATCTCTTTTAAAGCGGTTTCACCCCCTTTACATTAACACCCATTTCAACCATCCTGATGAGATTACGCCTGAAGCAGCGCTTGCATGCAGCCGGCTGGCTGATGCAGGTATTCCGCTCGGCTGCCAGACAGTCCTGCTTAAAGGGGTGAACGACACTCCTGACATCATCAGGCGCCTGATGCACAAACTCCTCTTGATCCGGGTAAAGCCCTACTACCTTTTTCAGACGGATCTCACAACCGGCACGAA
Source organism: Thermodesulfobacteriota bacterium (assembly GCA_034659175.1). GTDB lineage: Bacteria > Desulfobacterota > Desulfobulbia > Desulfobulbales > DAOVYS01 > DAOVYS01. The sequence goes on from JAYEGR010000063.1 coordinate 39,026, forward strand.
TCATTTCAGGACCCCTGTTGAGACCGGGATAGAAATAATCAAATCGCTTATCGGCCACACCTCCGGAATGGCGGTGCCCACCCTGGCCGTCGATAGTCCGGGAGGAGGAGGCAAGATCCCCCTGCTCCCCGATTATGTCCATCATCTCGGCAAAGAGTTAGTCTTTTCAAACTACTGCGGCGTAACCTGCACGTATCCAAATCCCTCATAGCCGGTAAGGGTTCGTCCAAAAATAAAACATCCTCACTTCGACATTCGAAATTCCTTGTTAGACATTCTGCGGTTCAAAAAAGTTGGATATTTATTGGTTTGCAACTTTTTTATATTGCACCCATGTACGGTGACCGGTTGCTGCTTATCAAGGAAGGTATGATCGAGAAAATCGGTCCCCCCGGGGATGTGTGCTTACCCGTGAACAATTGACGCGCAGCTATGGCTGCACTCTGCTGGTGGATGAAAACCCGCTGACTTCAAAGCCCAGGGTGACTCCGGCACTGGAAAAATATCTCTCTGCGACGCCCTAACCCGATTTTCGCGGTTTGTAGTAGTCAAATTAATATATAGCAATATCAAGTAGTTGAAAGCCTATAGGCACTACATTTTTTGATGAAGCGAAACATCCGGTCTAACCCGAATTATTCATGAACGCCAGTAGCGAGAAGCGTAAAAATCTGTGAGCCGGCCGTTTTCTCCGCCCGTCTTAACGTCTGAGGATTCCCACCATTTTACCGATTATCGACACCACTCCCCTTTTTCTGCCCTTAAAAATCAAAGGTTTATAGGATTCGTTTTCCGCATGTAATCTGGTACTGGTCCTGTCTTTATAAACCCTTTTCAAGGTCGCTTCAGGCAGCACATCCTGAACCAGCACCGCAGCTATTTCCCCATTTTCTACCTTGACTTGCGGCCTGATAACGGCAATATCGCCATCCAATATATGCGCATCTATCATGGAATCGCCCCGAACGCGCAAAGCAAAGCATGCCTCGGAACCGAATAATTCCGGATCAATGCCAAGCA
>JAYEGR010000064.1:0-13987 GCA_034659175.1 Thermodesulfobacteriota bacterium
CGACGGTCTTGGCTTGATTTAATTGAGCCAAAATCAACCTGATTCTTTTAGCATGACGAGCTTGAATGCCAGCTTTACTCCCTTTGGTAAAAAATTTTTCCAAACCTTTATGGATGAAATTTTTAATCATGTACAGACTGTAACCATTTGGTTCTCGAAATGCAACCTGAAAGATTACAATAACGTGTGCAGCAATTCCAGCAATTCCGCAATTCTGCGCAATTCTGGGGACACCAATTCTGGGGACACCATACTTAATTATTGACTCATTTTAAATAAGCATGTAGCCTGTACCGCATGGCACGTATAGCAAGAGTAGTAGTTCCGGGTATCCCACATCACATAACCCAGCGCGGCAATCGCCGGATGGAAACATTTTTTGCCGAAGCTGACTATCGTGAGTATTTATATTTGATGGCCGAATGGTTCAATCGTTGCAGTGCTGTTAGCGACCGCGTGAAATTGTAGTAAATGTGACCATATGTAAATACGGCATTTACTGGCATGATTTATGTTTCTTGTCGAATGTAAAGTTCAGGGATTTCAACTAGTTAGAAGAATATGGGAAGAAAATATAAGAAAATTTGTTAAATTCCCTTCCTTTTAGAAGAAAATATCAGCATTTTCGTATGGTCAGATTAAGGGCATATTCAGAAGGCCGCTGACAAGTGCCGTTGATCACTCCTTTTGTCCAAATTCTTTAATCTTGCAAATCTTATTTCGGGTTTTACCGTTTTCAATGTCTTTGCCAGCAACCTGCTGTCCGGGCACCAGTCAGGTTGAAACCCCGAATTTGGGTAACACATAAGCTTGCAGTACGAACCAACCCGCCACGACCAATAGAAAAATCAGTAGTCCTTTCATGACAACCGCCTCTTAATTAGTCAACACCTTCGCCAAAATTAAAAATTTGTTTTTTGACTTAACAGCACACAATATGCTGTGCGTCTTTAATGCAAAAAACACTAAAATGGAAATTGGCGAAAATGTTGATATTACGATCCTTTTTCAGTATTATTTTGTCAGAGCCGAACGTTCAAGCTCACCTGAGGCGAAGCCGTCAGGTGCAGCGCCTAGTTGTGTGCCGGGCACGGCACACGTTCTTAAGGGTGAGGTCATTATAGCAAATCGGTCTATAATGAGCAAGTCCCAGACCCAGCCAGATGGAGGCTAAGGTTGTAGGGTTATCGCAACGGGTAACCGGTGATGGTGCTTTTAAGGAGGCGGCTCCGCTACGGCGGGGTAACGCGAATGTACGGGGCAGAGTTTATCCCGGTTTCTCACGGGGTACGGAAATCGAGTTAGGCGAATCCGGCTGGGACGAGTCCGCAACACAGGATTAAGTACTCTATCCATGGTGCCTATGAACGATTACATATATTCTGATCAGGAAACGGATGGAACCAAACCGGTTGCGGGCGATTTTTGGGCTTGATTGGTTTAACAAACCTTTCCGGATCAGCCAGATGCCAACAGTAATTCCCGGGACTTCCAGTGCAATCAGTTATACGAACCGTTCCTACCAATACTCCGGTTGGCAATTCTCCAGGTGATTTTCCGACTTTAGTGAAGGAACTAAGATCACCCGGTCTCTTGCTTGCATATATATAGATACGCTCTCGGATATTTGTATTTTGACTACGGTATTCGATCTTCTTGTCCCTGAGGAGAATCTGTTCAGCGTAAGGTTGTCGAATACTAAGCGCTCTACGCGGTTCCATGCCCACCCCTCCTTTGGAATTCCGAATATTTACAGTTTGGTAGTTTTAGCTATTTTCCGGCATCAAGCCGAATATTTATTCCGGATCATTTCCAAATTCCTTAACTTCGGCCACTTATTGGGTTTCGCCTTATTCTTAAGCATATCGAAATGTATGAGATTCCAGCGTAGGGTGCATTCCATGCACCATTGACAAGATTCGTGGAGGCGACTGGCTTGAATCGATGACATGGGAATTTGATGAAATTGAAATGGTGCGTGAAACTCACCCCACATTACAATCAAGTCAGTATACAGCTTCCTGATATTTGTTCTAATCCGAAAAAGTTGACAACGAATTTCCGGCTATGTTACTCTGTTTTTGGGGCTGGATATCACTCATTCATGATCGACAAACAAGGACCAGGATAACATCGCATGAACGTGAGAGGCACGACTAACAACCTGTAAACAGGCAGATATTTTTCAGGAGGTCGAAAGGTTGAAAGCGATATACAAACGGATTATTATGGTAATTCTTGTGGGGACGCTCGCCCTTACAATGTCGTCCTGTGCCGTTGTCGGCAGACAATTTTCAGCAAACGCGGTCAAACAGATTCAGATAGGCAAAACAACCAGGGATGACATTCTCCACCTCTTCGGCCGTCCATGGCGCATAGGGATGGAGGACGGTATGAAAACATGGACGTACGGTCATTATCGCTATTCCATTATAAAGGAACCGAGCACAAGCGACCTGATCATCCGGTTCGATGAAAAAGAGATAGTAACTTCGTATTCCTTCAGCACAACCGACTATTGAAAAAACGGTTACGAGTAAAGCGCATACTCGGAAAAATTTAATCATTATATGGCCAGGGCAATAAATTCCCCGGGCATTTTCCTCCCGGACAGTCCGGTTCACATGCAAGAATGTCCCTTCCTGGCACACTGCGCCAGAGTGCGGTCCTCGGTCTGCCGGCCTTGATAGATTGATTAACAGGCACCCTGATATCTTTGGAATCCTCTTTCCCTGTCTTATCAATAGCAGTCACCCGCATCACCAGGTCCGGATAATCCACAGTGTAAAATGAGGAGGGCACTATAAAAGAAATGGCTGATCCTTCATCGTTAATTGTCGTAAATGGCTGGGAAATACCTCCAACCTGTTGCCATACAAATCTCACTGAATCACGGTCGTCATCCCTTGTCGGAGTTACATCCAGCACAACTTCGGACCCCACGTTATAAGCCTTGGCAAGCGGGTTGAGCTTGATCTCCGGCGGTGGTTCTCCAAGCGCCACGATCAGTTTGATTCGTTTTGTCTTTGACTTTGCGCCTTCCTGCCTAAACCGATATTTCAAAATTTCCATACCGCTAAAATATTTATCCGGACGATATCTGTGCTTTGATTTGCTGATTTTTGACAACTTTCCATAACGGCTTTTGTTGACAATTTTTATTGCCACGTTTGATTTGAACATGGTTTTATTAGCCTGGCTCCAGATTTTTTTCCAGTCAATAACAAGATCCTTTGTGCTCAAGGTCTTTAGGGTGACGTCAACAGCCGAAATCATAGGCTTTTTGGGCTCTATAACCTTGGGTTTCTTCGCCACCTTAATCCGCATGTCCGGTCCAGTGATCACGACCATGGCTATTGTGCTTGCATTTTTTCCGTCACTTGCCTTGAACTCGAAGCTGTCTTTACCAGGGAAGTCACTGTCGGGCAGAAAGACCAGTTCCGGTGCATCGCCTGACAGCCTGCCGAATTCCGGCTTGCTTGTAACCTCGAATTCCAACTGATCGTCGTCATCATCTCTGCCAAGAAGTAAAATTGCCACCTCACCGCCTGATTGCGGCATCTCATATTCTCCATCAATAACTACCGGGATAGAATTCTCAACCGGCACAACAACTTCTCCCACTGCCTTTGGCTGCTCAGGCGCCTCGCCGGTTTCCGTTACCCCCTCCTGTTCCGCCAGAATAATGGCATCTTGATCCTCTGCTCCACGGAACTTGAAAAAATAGACGCCTGCCACGATCAAAAGGACAAGAGAGGCGCCTATCATAGACATCATTTTTTTGTTTGAGATTGCAGAAATAATGGATTCAGGAACTGTAAAAGGCATCTTAAAACCCTTTTCCCCGGATTCCTTATCATCTTTCATTCCGGGAATCGTCTTAAATTCCGGCAGTTCTTCCTGGTCGGGCTTTTTCCCCCCGACCTGGGTCGCCTCGTCGTCCTCTCCAAAATCAAATCCTAAATTACCGGCATCATCTCCGGCGCCTGCCTTAAACGGATCATCCCCGGCGCCGTCGTCATCCATAATTTCGTCAAATCCTGTATTCTCAGCCTGAAACGAATCTTCCTTTTCGTCTTTACCGATATCGGCAAACAGATCACTCACGTCCTCCGCGTCAGAGGTTGCCCCCAAGTCCTCATCAGCTAATCCGGCTTTTGTTTCAGCAGTTCCTTCTTTGAACAAGTCATCAATATCCGACTGGGCCGGTTCACCGGATTCCGCAGCATCGGATTCCTCCGGGGCAGCCTTTTCTGAATAGTCCGTGCCGCCGCCCAACAATGCATCAATATCCGACTGGGCCAGCTCATCGGATTCTGAGGCAGATGATTCCTCCTGGGCGGCCTTTCCTGAATCATCCGTGCCGCCGCCCAACAACGCATCAATATCCGACTGGGCCAGCTCATCGGATTCCGCGGCAGATGATTCCTCCGGGGCCGCCTTTTCTGAATCGTCCGTGCCGCCGCCTAACAACGCATCAATATCCGACTGGGCCAGTTCACCGGATTCGTCTTGGACGTCGTCATCTTTAATCTCATCCATCCAGTCATCTGTTTCGACTGACATATTTTTTTCTTCCGCCATGATTTAATTCCTACGGGAAAAGGCATATCCGGAAATCAAGCGCCCGGCATCAGACTTTCTAAAAGCTAACCGCTAATAGCTAACAGCTTTTTAAAAATCTTATAAAACCTGGGCTGGAGTACTTTTCGTTCAGGCACTACTTGTTCATATGAGGGTTTCGAAAGGAATGCAATGCGCGGTATATCGGTTCAGACATTTCAACGTTTACCACATAGGAACGTTTGTCTCCATGTGCATTTATCCCATTGACATGAATCCTCAACAGTCCGTCTATTTCCTGAATAACCCCTTTCATATATTGCTGAAAAAAGGATGTTTGGCTCGAAAGAGGTGTCCTGTTGCTATTATTTATAACCGCGGTCATCTGGTCCCTTAATGTAGTTCCAAGAATTGTGTCGCTCCTTGCCCCAAATTCATCCACAGCGCTGAAGGGTTCAACAGTTACCAGAGACCTATAAAAAAAACCATCAAACTGCAGGACGGCCTCCTCACTTACCATGACCATCATTTCCGACAGGGATGCATAGCTGTCGGGAACCTTTATTTCAGTCGGGATCATGTCATACCCGGCGCCTGATTCGACCTGTGTCTGAGCCTGCGATACTCCTGTCGCACACATCAATAGACAACTCAAGCTCAATACTCCGAACCGTTTCAATATATTTTTCATGATTTTTCCTCCAAATTCTCTTTTACAGGCAATTCATAAAGTTGTTTAAAAATTATTGTCCCACTCCTTTAACCGCAATGGAGAAAGGTTGTTCCACATCATGAAAAAGGCCGAGCAATTCACGGTTCAGAGGCATACTATAGCGCCAGGAGGTCTCAATCAGACCATTTTTCAGAGACACAAGGCGTCCCTGTACAATCAATGTCTTTCTGGTATTTGAAAAAGTTGTGAGCACAACATAATCAAGCATGGGCGAATTATTGGCAAGCTCCCCGATATTTCTTGACATTATAAACTCTCCAGTTAGAGGGAGGATGTTGATTTCCTTTCCCATGCGCAGTTCCGTCACTTTCAGACCACGGTCAGCCAGGTCGGTGAGAATGTACTCGGCAAGCATCCTTCCAAACTCGGTCTCCCGCTTGAGATCCGACAAAGGAACCGCGGATACGACGGCCACTCTTGAGGAAAGGTGCCTTTCTCCACCATCTTTTAATTCGTAATAGACCTTGCCGGCAACCTCCTTACCGAGTTCCGACAGGAGGATTTCCGTTCCCAGGGACCTGGACGCATCAGGCATATATCGCACTATCCTGTTGCCGAGATTTGGTGGGGCCACGGCAGCCGGAACTGGAGCCACAACCGCCGGAACTGGAGCCACAGCCGCTGAAACCGGCTCCTCGGCCGCCTGACTCGTGACTATTTGAGGGGGCGGGGGCTTCATGCACGGCTGTTCTGTTGCTATATCATGTTTGGATGAACATCCGACCCCGGCCGATATTATCATCATACAAACTGAACCTGTGATCAATATTTTTGTAAAATTTTTCATTATTCTTCCTCCTGAATCCTTTTATCCTCAAATCCTCGACTGTCAGGGCATATTCAATTCGGTTAAAGATTTTCATCGTTCCAGCCGTTTCATGTAAACGAACTGGTTCGTGGGTTTAATAAGGGTGGCCGCGTCTGCTAACAGTATATTACATAACAAGTTGCGATGGAATATAATTGTTGCGCTTGAGATCAGGACCGCATCCTTGTTGTCTATGATTCTGGCATTGACTAAAATGCTGTCCCCGCTAAGCGTATATGTGCCTGTCAGCATTGTTCTTGCCGCCGGGCCGGCCTTTACTTCCTCAGGGTTTCTTGACAATCCATATTCGCCTCGCTTTTCCTGCATGGTGATGCCGATGCTCTTACGGATTTCAACAACCGGATAACCTTGCTGCTGAAACTCGCTCATTAGCTGTTCAGCCAGGTATCTGCCGAACGAGGAACTTTTATAAAGATTTTTCAGATCAACAAAAGCACAAACTGCTATCCCATCATCCAGCAGATCGTCTTTGAAATCAAAAGTCTCAAGATTACAGATCAATTCATTAGACATCTCTCTTATCTTCAGCTCAAACTCTCCGGCCTCATCTACAACCGGCAGGACTAACGGTTCTTTTTCCCGAAAAATACTCGAAAATGGCCAAAACCCGTATGAATCGGAAGGCATCATAGCGCCCAGCGCCAACGCCAAAATAAAAGCCGGAACAATTTGCCTCATCAGGGGGATTTTTATAAATCGCATATTCCGTTATTCTCCGTGTATTGATGGATAATTCTTTTTAAGCCCTTTTTCGCATCTACGTTTGTCCATTATCATCGGAATGATATCCCTTTGGCTTTAATAATAAAATAAAGAAAATCAAGGAGAACGTTTCGTTATCACAGAAAAAAACCGAGCGAGACTGACATTGCACGACAAAACCACAACAATATATGGTGTATAGAGAAAACCACACGTCACAATATGTTGACATTTTTCAATTTCCGGATAAAGATCAGACCAAGAATTACACGATAATTTTTTCTGATTAAAAGGATTTTGGGAAGTAAAGCCTTGCTATGAAAAACGAGGACTATCTTTCAGAAGAGGCTATCATTGTCCGGAATTCGGGCGAGATACCTGAAGTGACATATCACGGCAGCATCTATTATCTCACAAAAGACCCTGAGGGGCCAGGGCTCACTCTTGACAACGAGGATTTGAGCCGGCTAAAGGATGAAGTGGTCCAAGGCTACAGAACCATTCTGCTTAGGGACATGACTCTGGAAAACCGTAACAGGGGACTGTATCGGGGACTGGCAAGATCTATTGCCAACTGGCGGAGATTGTATGAATTTTCCAGGCGGGAGGAGAAAGATGTGAGCAGTATCAGGTCTGAGGCGGCTGATGCCCTTAAAAATTTCCTGCGCGGTGAGATCTCTGATGTGCAAAATGGATACAGGGCATCCTGCATCAATTGCAGCGCATCCGGACTGGAGGAATTTGCAAAAAATCTGGGTATTGACCCGGACAGCCTGCCGTCCGGCTGGCTGGAACTATGTCAATTGTGGGAATCCGAAATCCGGAAGTCGGAATCCAGTAAAAAATCATAAAAATTATGTAATCGTTTACAGGCGCCCAATTTTTTTAATAAGCGATGTTGATGAATAGGTCTCAACAAGCGGGATGCAGGCAACCCTTCCGCCGGCTGCCACGACTTCTTTTGCGCCCACGATTTCTTCAACAGCCCAGTCAGCGCCTTTTACCAGCACATCCGGCATCAGCGCTTTGATCAGGTTCAATGGAGTATCTTCATCAAATACTACCACGTGATCCACGCATCCCAGGGCGGCAAGCATCCTGGCACGATCTTCCAGACGATTTACCGGGCGATTCGGACCCTTTATCGACCTGATTGAGCTGTCTCCGTTAAGTCCTATAATAAGACAATCGCCCTGTTTCCTGGCCGTTTCCAGGTAAGTGACATGGCCAACGTGCATGAGATCAAAACAACCGTTTGTGAATACGACCTTACGGCCAAGTTTTTTATATACGCTTATCCTCTTTTTTAACTCTTCAACTTCCATGATCTTGTCTGAATCATGGAAAGAGTGAGGAGACGGGGCCACGGAATTAAAACTGGAGCGGCTCTTTTCAAGAAGCGCCGGATCAAGCTGAGCGCCTCCGTATTCAGTGGTGTCGCCCGCCTGTGCCAGAACTGTGCCGTCAGGCGAGACAATCATGGAATGACCGCCGAATTCGATCCCTTCCGTTGATCCGCACCGGTTGCAGGCTGCAACAAACATCTGGTTTTCAATGGCCCTTGCCCTGATAAGGGTCTGCCAGTGATTCCTTCTGACAGCCGGCCACTGGGCGCTGATTACAAGGAGCCCGGCCCCAAGCGCTGCCTGGTTCCTGGCCAATCCGGGAAAACGCAGATCAAAACAGACCAGTCCGGCTATCTGCCCGAGCGGAGTCGATATCGGCATGGGATTATCGCCCGGCTCAAAGTATTTATCCTCAAACATCGGGGCAAAGAGGCGCTGCTTGCGGTATGATCCGAATATCCCGTCAGGGCCGGTGACGTACAGGGTATTGTAGTAACAAAAATTTTCCTTGGTGCGTACCTCTTCGGGAAGCGAACCGGCAAAATATAACTCGCCTTCCGATGTCTGATACTTAAGCGCCAGTTCTTTTAATGCATCAAGCGCTTCCGGGGTCCTTCGGGCCAGTCCGGGAAGATGTTTGTAAGCAAATCCTGTTGTCCAGAGTTCGGGCAGAACAACGATTCCCGGCCCGGATGGAGCAAAAGCCGCCACGCCTTCTCTGACCCGTGCCAGATTTTCGTCAAATTCGCCGGCCCTGACATCGAACTGCAGATATCCTGCAATGCAGGGCCTGAGCAGGCCGGATATGTCATGACTTGATTTTTTCATCATTTTACCTCTTTACTTACATCATCCAAACTTGATAGTATAGAAATTTTTCTGAAATCAGTTAGAGTTTACATAAGGATAAAGGGTGAAAAAAATGATTACTCCTGACATTTCCGAACGTATTGCGGATCTCTATTTAAGGATGGAATCCGCTTATGACAAGGTGGCCGCAGCCCTTGATTTCTCCTGCAAGGGCTGTCCTGATAACTGCTGCGACAGTTTTTTTCAACACCATACATATGTTGAGTGGGCCTATCTATGGGAAGGCATGAAGACCCTTTCGGAAAAACGACGGAACAGCCTGATTGAACGTGCTGAGATCTGTGCAAAAGAGTGCGATGAGACTCTGGCCAAGGGCGAACGTCCCTGTGTGATGTGTCCGCTCAATGAAGACGGACTCTGCGTCCTTTATCTTTACAGGCTGATGATCTGCCGTATGCACGGCATACCGTCAAGCTTTATGCGGCCGGACGGCATAAAAATCAATTTCCCGGGTTGTTTCCGATGCCAGGAACAAGTTGAATCGAAAAATAACACACCTGCACTTGACCGAACCGAACTTTACCGTGAATTGGCCGACCTTGAGGTTTCCCTGCTCGGAGCCGGGAGACACACCATGCCAAAGGTAAAACTAACCCTGGCCGAGATGCTGGTCAAAGGACCGCCCAGGTTTGGTGATCGCTTATGATTACGTATTTACATACCCCAGACAACAATATCCCTGCCTTTATATTTTCTTTTTTCTGAAAAAATCTTTTCATCCCAGGAAATATCATTTTGCCTGTTAAATATAACAAGATGACCTTCTGAACCGCCGCACCTTTCCATGTATGCACTTGTCTGGTCAAGGCCTGATTCAATGGTTTTTTCAAGGGTCTTATATAAAATCTTAAGCTCTATTATAGTTTTTTGAACATCACTATCACTTTTGTTCCAGATCACAAGCAGGTCTGTACGCATCCTGCCAAGACCGTATTCACGCTCAATTCTTCCACCGGAGTTTACTATCCTTTGAAGAAATGCCTGGAGCAGAAGCTGGGGACCGGCCTCTTTATAGCTGAAACGCTCAATCCAATGCTCAGAATGCTCCCTGAAAAATTCCTGAAAAGCCTTTAGGAGCTTATTCATATCAAGGCCGCCATCTTTTTTTACATACCATGCAGTTTTGAATCTGGAAGCAAAGTTATACTGGGATATTGTTGAAATCTGCCTGGGAATAATTTCTGTGTATATAGGATTAGAAATTACAAGAGCCTGAGCTTCTTTTTTTATCAAACCAAGATCAATACAATAATCAATATCATCAACAGGAAGTTCTTGCACATCCGTACCAGCAAGCATTGGAGAAATTATCTGCTTGACCCTATCTTCTTTAAGCTTATCTGCAAGCTGATCAAGATGGGTTTCCCTTCTTAAAATAAGATTTTCCTTTGCCTGGGCCACCATATTCTCTGTGATATCTATTGATCTGTTCCTGTTCTCTTTTATTTCAAAACAAACCTCATAGGCCAGAGCAGATACAAGCCATGGCTGGCCCAGGGTATATTCCCAGACACACCCCACTGCATCTTTTGTAAACTGCTGCCCAGTCTCTTTTGTATGCTGCACCAAAAGAGATTCAACCTCATTCTTAGTAAAATCTCCGAGTCTTAATGATTTTGCTTTGATATTAAATGCACTGCCGCCTGTTATCACTGATTTATCTTTATCTGAATGGATCCTGTAATCCCTGACATCCCTGACACCGCAAAGAATAATGGACTGGGGAAAATTTGCAGGCCGCTTGTCATATCCGGATCTTATCTGCCGTAAAACCGATATAAGGGTATCGCCTACAAGAGAATCAACCTCATCTATTATCAAAACTACCGGCTTGGATGAATTTTTTGACCAGTATGTAAGCAGATTATTCAAGGCACTGTTTTCACCATAGGAGTTTAATATGTCAGGCCAGGTTTCTTTTAGCGAATTGTCATCAAGGTAAAGCTCGGCTCTTTCTCCGACTTCATTTGCAATAGCGCGAATACCTTTGTATACATCCTCCCTTGCTGCCTGGGCCGCTTCAACGTTAATATAAAGAACATGATATCTGTCCTCCTTATTAAGATACGCCATCAAGGCAAGCATACATGTTGTCTTTCCTGTTTGTCTCGGAGCATGGAGGACAAAATATTTTTTCTGCTCAATCAGCATCAAAATATCATCAAGGTTAAATCTTTCAAGGGGGGGAATAGTATAATGATCTTCCACATTACAAGGCCCAGCTGTATTAAAAAAACGCATTCTTGTTCCCTATTTTTGATTGATTATTGGGGATTATTGGGGACAGATTTAAAATTGACTTTCTTGAATACTTCATACATGCGGATGACCGGCACGTAATTATTCGGCTTGATGCCGGAAAATAGCTAAAACTACCAAACTGTAAATATTCGGCAACGCTTCACAGGGAGGTGAGCTGGCTGATCAGCTATACTTAGGTATGCTGGGCAGCCTGATCGCCTTCCTGTGGAGTGTTGCCGAATATTTACACCGGCACAATTAATTTGCTTATATCTTCAATAGGTTCTGCAAAGTAAGATGCATTTTTCTCTTCAAAAGAAGTATTCAATCCATCCCGAGGTATCAACAAGATTCATACTCTATCCTCTTTTTCTCTCTCAAAGGAAGGATCTAAGGCGGGTGATACCCGCAACCCAAATTTTTAAAAATTGCTTTGTCCAGTAAATCCGTGTCACCTCGCTTTCAGCTTATGTCAGCGGGGTGCGCCAAAAAATTTCTTGTTTTTTTTGACAGGGTTTCAGGAGTAAGGTACTAACCCCTTAAGAAACCCTCTCATTTCAGACATAGGGCGGACAGGAACTAACTCTATGCGGTCATCAAAACTGATAACTTGTATCTTAATTCCCGGTTTCAAACCCATTTTTTCTCTTACGTTACGTGGGGATGACAATTTGATATTTTGGGGACAAAGTTACGGTTTTCATATCGACCTTCTTTTTGTTCAACTTATACCATATCGATCTTGTATGGACAATTCAATTCCAGCCGGCTGTGTTGAAGGTTTTTAGACTGAAGGTAGAAGGCTGAAAGGAAAAACTCATCATCCATTCAACCTGTGTGTTTTTAAAAAAACTAATACAGATTTGAGGTAACCGTTCAGAGGCACCCCATATGTATACCCTGAAGGGCATAAACTCCAGCAGGCTGGCGATGACACCGCTACGCTGTTATAGTAAACCTATGTGAACCGGACTGATCGTACCCCAAGGGCACTTCCTCTGGGCGCGTGCAGGTAAGCGAGACTGCAAGACTCCGGATGGGGTCTGTGAACGATTACCCCCGGTAAAGTCGAAAGCCGTGACTGATTTTACAGGGAAAATGCTATTATTGTGGAAAAAATATTGTCAGGCTGATTGAAGGCGAGTAGCCTAACTCAGATAAACTGGAATTCTTTAAAGTTCCTGGGTAAGTACCTTACCCTTCTCCTCCTCGCATTTTACTCTCAAGCAAGGTTTCATATTTCTGAATGGATACTACCGGATATTACCTCGGTCTGGACCTCGGGTCCGTGAGCCTGGATGCTCTTGTTATCGACGCTTCCAACAAAGTGTTATGGCACGCCTATCATAAGGTTCAGGGACGTTCAAGGGATGCTGTCGCCTGCTTGTGCAAAGAACTCTTGGAAGAATGGATAAGGCCACAAAAGGTGAAACAGTTCAATGGCGCCATGGCAACCGGCAGCGGTAAAGAAATCATTCAGGACCTTTTGAACATCTCCGCAATCAATGAAATCGTGGCCCATGGAACCACGGCCTCCTATTTCGTCAAGGGCAAGGCCTCAGTGATCGAGATCGGCGGCCAGGATTCCAAATTCATTTTAGTGGATGATAAAGGTCCTTACGATTATGCAATGAACGAGCTATGTGCGGCAGGCACAGGCGCATTCCTGGATGTTCAGGCCGAACGCCTCGGACTGTCTATTGAGGAGTTATCATCTTTGGCGGCAAACGCACGGAAAGTACCATCCATGGCAGGCCGGTGCAGCGTGTTCGCCAAGTCGGATATCATTCACCTTCAGCAAAGAGGTGTTCCCGTCGACCAGATAATGGCCGGGTTATGTTACGCCTTGGCTCGCAACTACATTGCCAACTTGATCCGGGGCCGCGAAATTTTAAAACCTGTGGTATTCCAGGGTGGGGTGGCCCTTAACAACGGTGTGCTACGCGCCTTTAAGGACATATTGGGACTGTCCGATACAGAGGTCTTACGCCCGGACCTACCGCACCTGGCAGGCTCACTGGGCGCTGCAATGCTGTCAATCCAATCCGGCGGGGCCGCCCTGGATGTTGAGCTTATCAAACGAATCGCTGCACAGCATATGGATAAGCGAAGCTATATAGGGAGCACCTCCACCAGAGGTTGGCAGATGGACGCAGCAGCGGCACAAAACATGAAGGCTCTGGAATCAGTTGAAATGATCAGAGAGGCCGAATCCGGTGAAGAGGTATTCATCGGTCTGGACATCGGTTCCATCAGCACAAAAGCAGTGGCGCTGACCGGAGAAGCCTCTCTTCTGGGAAAGGTCTATCTTTTTACAGCCGGAAAACCGCTCGAAGCTGCGCAAAAAGCACTGGGTTCATTGGCAAAAATCATTAAAAATGGACACATTGCCGCCGTAGGCGTAACCGGATCAGGTAGAAAACTGGTCGGGCATGCGGTCGGAGCCGACCTGGTGATAGATGAGATAACAGCCCAGGCAAAGGGCGCGAAACTCGGTTATGAGAAAGCAGATACAGTCATCGAAATCGGCGGTCAGGACGCAAAGTTCATCAGAGTGGGCGACCATGCCACTGTCGTGGATTTCGAGATGAACAAGACATGCGCGGCAGGAACAGGCTCCTTTATTCAGGAACAGGCTATACGCCTCGGAGTGGACCTTAAGGAAGAATATTCTAAACTGGCGCTCTCGTCCCAAAATCCGTT
>JAYEGR010000065.1:0-13915 GCA_034659175.1 Thermodesulfobacteriota bacterium
GCAGGTTCATGGAGGAGAGATATTTTAAGGTTTTCCATAACAGGGATTACAGGTGGGCCAATGAACTGACTATAAAGACCGCTTTTCTGACCCTTCTTTATAATGATATTATCTATATCATGGATTCCGAAAAGGAGATTGATCGCAGATATGCCGATCTGACCATGATTATCAGGCCTGATAAGCGGTATGGCAAAGTATTTGATGTTTTGATCGAGTTCAAGTTTGTAAAGCTTAAAGATGCCGGCTTGAGCGCCGACCAGGCAAAGGAGCTGTCTGAAGAAGAGTTGAAACGGATTCCCGAGATTGCGGAACAGATAAAAAATGGCGAGAAACAGGTAAAAGAGTACGGGGAAAAGCTTGAAACAAAATATGGGAATCTGCGTTTGCAGAAATTTGTGGTAACGGCTCTTGGGTTTGAGAGAGTATGTTTTAAAAAAAATTTTGAGTGAAGATAGAACACGGATACAAAAAACCTTTAGAAACTTTTAGGGTCAGGTCTTGTGCCTTTAGCATCACCTTTAAGGTGTAGCCATACTGTATATGGGCAGTTTCTATTTGTTTGTTACGGACCGGTGGTGACATTCCAGCATACTTATGTACCGCTGAAAGACCTGATCGAGAACACCTGGAGCGCCCCGCAGGAAGTTGCCCTTGGGGTGCACTGTCAAACATTTACCGACGCTGGTGTGAACTATATCACCTGAGGAATTACCGGATGACGGATCTAAAACAGGCTGAACCACACAAGGATTTTTTGACAGGGCTCAGCTGGTTGAACAATATTCCCGCCCCTTTTTTTGTAGTAAATAAAAAAAATCACATCATGTTTATCAATCAGGCCTGCGCCGATCTGGTTGGAAAAAAGGCTGAAGAGTGCAGCGAAGCCAAGTGCTTCGATCTGTTTAAAACCTCTTTTTGTCAAAGCGAAAATTGTGCGGCCATAAGGGCAATGCGCTTTGACCAGGTTATAGTCAACGAAACTACGGCAGACCTTGCAGCCGGGAAAATCCCGGTGCGTTTTACATGCGCCCCGTTAAAGGACGAACATGGCAACATTACAGGCGCCATAGAATATATCTTTGACATATCCGATGAAATGAGGGTTGTTGAAATCGCTGAAAAAATCTCCAAAGGAGATTATTCCGTAGATCTTGGCGACATCTCGGAAGGTGACAGGATGGGCAGGGCGCTGGCCCATATGACAAAAATCATTAAGGAAATGACGGATGAAAACAAGCGGCAGGATAAACTGAAAAGCGGTCTTGCAGCCTTAAACGATATCATGAGAGGCGAGCAGGAGATCGGGACTCTTGCCACAAACATCATTACCTTTGTCGCATCCTATCTTGAGGCCCAAATCGGAGCCCTGTACATAGTTCTGGAAGACAAGGCCCTGCATCTCATCGGAAATTATGCCTATACCCCAAGGAAAGGGGTTCAACGCCGCTTTGTCTTGGGTGAGGGAATGATAGGCCAGGCCGCCCTTGAGATGAAAAGCATCGTTGTCACCTGTGTTCCGGATGACTATATCCATATCACGTCCGGCCTCGGAGGCGCCACTCCCTCGGATTTACTGATCCACCCGGTTATTTTTGACAATAACGTAAAAGGTGTCATAGAACTCGGCTTTTTTTCCAAGATCTCCAACGAGGCCATAACGTTTATTGAACAGGCCGGTGAAAGCATTGCCGTTGCAATAGAATCGGCCCTGTCCCGCCTCAGGACCAATAAACTGCTCGAGCAGACTCAGGAGCAGGCGGAAATGCTCCAGAAGCAGCAGCAAAAATTGCACATTGCTAACAAGGAGCTTGAGGAGCATACCGCAGAATTAAAAAAGTCCCAGGAAAAACTCGAATCCCAGCAGAAAGAACTGAAAGAGACCAACAAAACGCTTCAAAAAAACGCGGTCGAACTGGAAAAACAGACAAATATCCTGGAATCGCAGAAAAGCCAGATCGAGCAGAAAAACTTTGAGCTTGAAAGGGCCGGGACAATGCTGGAAGAAAAGGCCAGGGCCCTGGAGTTAAGCAGTAAGTACAAATCAGAGTTCCTGGCAAACATGTCCCACGAATTGAGAACCCCGTTAAACTCCATCATCCTTCTGGCCAGGCTTATGATAGAGAACAAGGACGGCAGGCTGAATAAAGACGACATTGGGTCCGTCCAAACAATCTACTCCTCGGGCGCCGAACTCCTGGCCCTTATCAACAAAGTCCTGGATCTGTCCAAGATCGAGGCAGGGAAGATGGATGTCGTGGTTGATGACATTCTCATCTCTGATCTCACCCAGGTCATGACTCGCTGTTTTAAGCCGATGGCCACGGAAAAGGGGCTTGCCTTACATATTGAACTGGCGGAAGATCTACCCCGATACATCCGGTCCGACAGTCAAAGGTTGAAACAGATTTTAAAAAATTTTATTTCAAATGGACTGAAATTTACCCGCCAAGGCTCTGTGACACTCAACATCGGTCGTCCCGAGGACAAACCCGGTGAACCGGCAATGCTTTCAAAAGCCGGTTTAAATCCTCAAGAAACCATCCGCTTTTCCGTCATTGACACAGGAATCGGCATTTCACAGGATAAGCAGGACTTTGTGTTCCAGGCATTTCGCCAGGTGGACGGCACTACAAGCAGGCAGTATGAAGGAACCGGCCTGGGTCTCTCCATATCCATGGAACTTGCCGATTTTCTTGGGGGAACCATCATGCTGACAAGCACGCCTGGAAAGGGAAGCACATTTTCTCTCTACCTGCCCGAAAAAATCGACTCACTCGTTGGATCTGTTTCTGAACAAGATCAATTGGTTATTTCGCAGGCCAACGCCGGTCTCTCTGAAACAGAAAATCCTGCAGACCAGACGTCCATCTGGATGACAGGTATAGATACGATCATGGATGACAGTAAAGATATCAACCCTGACGACAAATTAATACTCATAATAGAGGATGATCCCGACTTTCTTGAAATTTTCAGAGACCTGGCCCGGGAGCATGGTTTCAAATGGCTGGCGGCAGGGGATGGAGAGATAGGGCTTCACTTTGCCGAATATCACAAACCGAACGTCATTCTGCTAGACATTGAAATCCCCGGCAGCAACGGTTGGACGGTCATGACCCGGCTGAAAGATAATCCCGGAACATGTCACATTCCGATTTATGTCATTTCCAGCGCTGAAAGGGACCTGAATGCCATGAAAATGGGGGCTGTTGATTGGGTGACCAAGCCTGTTAAACCGGAATTGCTCGACAAGATATTTGACAATATCGATCAAATGATTCTAAAAATTCCCAAAAAACTCCTGGTTGTTGTAAATGATCCCTTAAAACAGCAATCCTTGTCCGAATGGATTGGAAACAAAGACATAAAGATTACATTTTTCTCAACCGCCGAAGATGCTTATAATGCCGTGATGACCGGGGAATTCGACTGCATGATCCTTGAATTGGAGACAATGAATCATGAGGTGGGGGAACTCCTTGACAGGATGCAAAACACAAAAACCGTCCGTCACCCGCTGCCTATAATAGTCTTCACTGAACGGAAGTTCACTGAGAATGAAAAGGCCGTTATTGAAAAATATTCCCTCACAACCGTGATCAAATGCGCTGACTCCGTGCATAAACTTATTAATGCCGCAGCCCTCTTCCTCCACCGGGTCGAGGCTGGTCTTCCGCCTGCACAACAGAAAGTCATTAGAAGCATGCGCGACCAGAAAACGATTTTTATGAATAAGAAAATACTCCTGGTTGACAATAATATGCGAAATCTTTTCTCGCTCAGAAAATTATTAGAAGAAAAGGGACTCGAAGTCCTGGTTGCAAAACACGGCAAAGATGCGCTGAAACGGATAAACGAGCAGCCTGATGTCAAACTTGTGCTCATGGATATCATAATGCCGATTATGGACGGATATGAAGCCATGAGCGAAATCAGAAAACATAAAAAATTTGCCGATCTCCCGATAATCGCCTTGACCTCCAAGGCCATGAAAGGAGACTGGACAAAATGCATCGAGTCAGGGGCCAGCGACTATATAGCTAAACCAGTGGACCCTGACAGGCTTCTCTCAATGCTGAGGGTGTGGCTTTATGAATGATGAATGGTGATTTTTTGTAACCGTTTAGAGCCCGTGCCTATTTAGCAGATTTCTCAGTATGTAATCGTTCACAGACGCCCCATATGTACGCTAGCAGGCCGGCGAACTATAGTAGACCTATGTGAACCGGACTGATCGCGTTCAGATGGGGCGTCTGTGAACGATTACGATTTTTAAATTGTTTTTATTGACTCATGAAAGCTACATATAATAAAATATGACTATGACCATTAAAAAACAGAAAATAAATATCCTTGCCGTGGATGACAGGCCGGAGAATCTCATGGCCCTGGAAAAAATCCTTGACAGGGATGATGTGAACTTTGTCAAAGCGCTATCCGGTAATGATGCACTGGGCCTTCTCCTGGAAAATGATTTCGCCCTTATTCTCCTTGACGTCCAGATGCCTGAAATGGACGGATTTGAAACAGCGGAACTGATACGCGGAACTGCCGAGACAAGTCACATCCCCATTATCTTTGTGACCGCTATCAGCAAAGACCCGGAGCATATATTCAAAGGCTATGAGATAGGGGCTGTGGATTACCTCTTGAAACCGCTTAACCCGGATATCATCAGGGGTAAGGTCAGCGTATTTCTCGATCTGTACCGTCACCAAAAGGACATTGAAAAAAAGAGCTTGGAACTGAAGAAAACAGTGGACGAATTGGAAACGTCGAAACAGGTGATTGAGGGACAAAACAAGATCTTGCGCGACCTTTCGATAAAGGACGGGCTTACGGGTCTGTTCAATCACCGCCACATGGAAAACATCCTGGAACAGGAGTTCAGCCGTGCACAGAGATACCACACAAACCTGTCGTGCCTGATCATGGATCTTGATTATTTCAAAAATGTGAATGACATGTTCGGCCACACATTCGGGGATTTCGTGCTCAAGGAGTTTGCCTCGCGTCTAATCGGAGACGCAAGGGAATCAGATGTCGTGTTCCGTTACGGAGGGGAAGAATTCCTGGTGCTTCTCCCGCAGAGCGGAAGGTTTGATGCAGAAAACGCAGCGGAAAAATTTCGAAAAGTCTGCGAAGAAACGCCCTTTGATGACGGCTCACATGTAACATCAGTCACTGTGAGCATAGGAACCGCCTCACTACATGAACATCACCCTTTAAACCCCAATGATCTGCTGGCATTTGCCGACAAGGCCCTTTACAGGGCTAAGTCCGAAGGAAGAAACCGGGTCAGAACCTATCTCGGGGAACAGAAACGCGCCTATACTGAGAAAAAGGGGGAAAAGGGCATAAACATCGATTATTTAAAGGAACACCTTTCATCTGTTTTGGACAGAACCAAAAAGTCGTGTGTGTCTTCAATTGAATTCCTGGCAAAAAATTCAACAGCCAGCGCGGAAAAACATAGTGATCAAGCACTGCGGTACATCAGCGATCTCGGAAGCAGACTTCACTTTTCCGAAGACAGTGTAATGACATTTCAACGGGCAGCCATTCTTCATGACTCCTTTAATACCTTTCTCTCGCGGTTCCTGTTTTATAAAGCCGACCCCCTGACTGCTGAAGAAAGGGCTGATGTAAAAAAACAGCCGTACATGCTGGCCGAACTGACCGAGCATTTTGATTTCTTTGCCGACGAAAAATCAATTTTACTTTATCATCATGAGAACTACGATGGATCCGGCTACCCGGAAGGTCTTAAGGGGGAACAAATCCCGATCGGCGCCAGGATATTCTCAATTGTCGACGCCCTGGTTGCAATGACATCTGAAAAACCATACCGCCAACGCCTTTCAGCCGAGCAGGTATTATTAGAACTCGCGGAAAATGCAGGCGCTCAGTTCGATCCGTCGCTGGTTTTGATTTTCCTTGATATCATAAACGAAGACAAAAACATGTGCGTGAACAATGATGCCATGGCAAATGCAAAAGAAAAGGTCATGAGTAAAATCCATGGAAACTGATTTCTGAACCGGCAAAGCCGGAAAACGCCTAAATTTGACAATTAAGGATAATAAATATTCGGCTTGATGCCGGAAAATAGCTAAAATCACCAAATATTTACTAAGGATAAAAAATATAGCCGACAGACCTGCGGCTTACGAAATGGATTGGTTTTTGGGGATTGTCTTCAAAATATTTCCTGAGCCGCACAATGTAGTTGTCTACAGTACGGGATGTCGTGTCTCCGGAGTAGCCCCACCCGATCTCCAGTATTTTAGTCCGGGAAATTGATCTGCCCTGATTCAGGATAAACAATTTCAGCAGTTTGATCTCCTGCTCGGTCAGGCTGATCTCCCCGCCTTTGCAATATGCAGTGTATGTGTCAAAATCAATTCTGTTGTTCCCAAACGTGTAAATGCCCCCTGCTATCGGACTGTTGTTGTTTTCGGTATCTATTTCGGACCGGTTCCAGGAGACCCTGGTCAAAAGACGTTCCGCCCTGAGCAGGAATTCTTCAAGATTAAATGGCTTTTCAAGGTAGTCATCCGCGCCGTGCGTGAGTCCCAGTACCTTATCTTGAACCGCGGTCTTGGCGGAAAGAATCAGTATAGGTAGTTTTTCGTCCTCCAGCCGGATACTCTGAAGGATCGATATTCCGTCAACGCCGGGCAGCATAATATCCAGAACAATCAAATCAGGCCGCATCTCTTTCCACTTGTTAATGCCCGAAACCCCGTCCGTTGCGATCTGGACGTCATATCCCTGGAGTGAGAGGTTCAGCTTCAGACCCTCTGCAATGTGCTTATCGTCTTCAATAACCAGTATACGTTTTCGGAATGAATTTTTCATGGTCTCAATCATCAGAGGTTCACGCAATCAAACCCTGAACCCTTAAACCCGGCATTTCGTAATCGTTCACAGACGTCCCATATGTGCGCTAGCAGGCCGGCGAACTATAGTTAAACCTATGTGAGTCGGACTGATCGCACCCCAAGGGCACTTCCGTTGGGCGCGTTCAGATGGGACGTCTGTGAACGATTACGGTATTTCAATAATAAAGACAGACCCGGCTGACTCCGGGTTTGATTCAGCCCTTATTTTCCATTTATGCATTCTGACAATATTCTGGACAAGGTACAGGCCAAGGCCACACCCTTTAGCGGACATATCGTCCGACCGCCCTACCTGGTAAAACTTTTTGAATATCCTTTTGATTTCCTTTTTCCCGATGCCGATTCCGTTGTCAGTAAAGCGAATGGTCATCCATTTATCCATTTTTTCAAAGGAAACATCAATACGCGGTGTTTCAGATTCATTGTACTTGATCGCATTGGTGGTCAGGTTCATCAGCAGCATTTCAAACAAAGGCCTGTCGATTTTGAACTTGAGTGATAATCCCGGCAGGTCATGGACCACTATTTTACATTCCTGGAACAGATAGTCATTGTCAATGTAAAACTGTTTCACGGCAGAGACAACATCCGTTTCCAAGAATTCACCCACGTAATTCTTGCTCTCTATCCTTGCAAGATTCAAGATGCTGTTGATATTGCCCGACAGTCGTCCCACATCCTGGATCATATAACGGATATACTTTTTCCGATCTTGCTCAGACAGGTCGTGTTTCAGGAATGTCTCAAGATATAATTTAAGTGACGTGACAGGAGTTTTTAGTTCATGGGTGAAATTATTGATAAAATTATGCTGTAAACGATATAGCTGCAATACTTTATGATAATAAATAAAGGTGATGAATATACCGACAAGTATAATTCCTACAAGAATTGAAAGGACTAGAATTACTATCCATGTATGTGATTCCAGAACCTGATCCGGATCAAGGTTGAATTTTGCAATAAGGTCATTTAATCCCGCACTGACCTCGATGTACCAGTAAATATACAAAAAAAGAGACAAACCAAGGGCAACCACGGAAAAGATAAAAATAAAAACCGGATGAAGTAACCACTTTGATCTGATCATAATAATCTAATGTCACCCTAAGGATATTCGGAGTTTACGCTTACCTCTGCGGAAAATTATTACCAATAGTACATGGAACGCAATTTTTCGCAAGGGATGATGTTATCCCAAGTCGTTTCTTTTTTATGAACCCGGGTCTGTTCCTTATTGCTTGATTATTCAATATTTTTTTCATATAGTACAAAGTTTGAAAGAAACCACTCGACCAACAAACATTTTATTTGCAACACACTGATATTATGAATTATCCTCACCGATCGCCAGGGCTCACTCGACATTTGACTTTGCTGCTCTGCCTGTTTCTCCTGTCCGGCTGTTCCATATTTTTTTCGTCCGCGGCAGGCGATTTAGCAGACAGCCTTTCCAGTGCTGTTCTGGACAACAACGACCTGGTAATGGTTGAGGCGGGGAGTCCGGCCTACCTGCTCATGATTGACGGCCTTTTGCGCGACAACCCCAAAAGTGAACCGCTTCTGCGGTCTGCGGCAACCCTTTATGCCGCATATACGGAGGTCTTTGTCAAAGACGAGGAAAGGGCCCGGAGACTGTCGGAAAAGGCGGTCGACTATGCCTTCAGAGCCATGTGTGTGCGCAGGTCTGATGCCTGTTCGCTTAAAAAGAGCAGGTTTAATGATTTTGAGACCGTGATTGCCAAGATGAATATAAAGGACGTTCCAGTGCTGTTTGCCCTTGGAACAGCGTGGGCCGGATGGATTCAGGCACATCGCGATGACTGGAACGCGATTGCCGAAATCTCCCGGGTTGAGGCCATCATGATTCGTATCGTTGAACTGGATGAATCCTTTCAGGACGGAGGCGCGCATCTCTATCTCGGTATCCTCGCGACATTAATCCCGGCGCCGCTGGGCGGGAAACCGGAGTGTGGGCGGATCCATTTCGAGCGTGCCATTGAGATGTCGAACGGCAGAAATCTGATGACAAAGGTTACATATGCCCGTATGTATGCAAGGCTTATATTTGACAGACAACTGCATGATCATCTGCTGCACGAGGTCCTTGATGCTGACTTTAATGAGCCGGGTTATACGCTGATCAACACGTTGGCCCAGAAGCAGGCCCAGGTTCTTTTAAACAGCGCCGAGGATTATTTCTAATCAGCTGCGCTGAAGGCTTTTAGACTGAAGGTAGAAGGCTGAAGGTTGAAGGCTGAAGGCTGAAGGTAAAACTCATCACCCCTTCAACCTTCTACCTCTAACCTTCTACCTTTTAAAGCTTAAGGCGCTAATCCGGCAGGAGGTTCTAATGAGGATTTCTGTATTCATACGAATTATAACAATTCTGTTTTTTGTCTTTATAACCGGCCAGGCCGGCGCCTTGACTTTCAAGCTCGCAACACTTTCTCCTGACGGATCAGCGTGGATGAAAAAGATGCGGACAGGCGCAAAAGAGGTGGACCGGAAAACCAACGGCCGAGTGCGCCTGAAATATTATCCAGGCGGGGTTATGGGAAATGACAAGGCCGTAATACGTAAAATCCGGATCCGCCAGTTGCACGGCGGTGCGATTGTCATCGGCAGCCTGTCCCAATTTTTCCCGGACATCCAGATCTATAACCTTCCCATGAAATACAGATCACTGGAAGAGATTGACTATGTACGCCTCTATATTGACCCCATTGTTGTAAAGGGGCTGGAAAAGGCCGGGTTCGTGACCCTGGGCATGGCAGGAGGAGGCCTGGGCTATGTGATGTCCAATGAGCCGATCCGGTCGGTTCAGGAAATGCGCGAGAAAAAGGTATGGGTCCCTGATAACGACGCAACAATCCTGGAGGCGGCAAAGGCATTCGGCCTGACACCTATACCGCTATCTATTGCTGATGTTCGAACCGGACTCCAGACAGGCATGATCGATACGGTGACAACATCGCCGATCGGCGCAGTGGCTCTCCAATGGCACACCCAGGTCGACTACCTGACGGAACTGCCGTTCCTGTATGTTTTCGGAATACTGGTAGTGGACAAACGGGCTTTTTCAAAAATTTCGCCTACGGACCAGAGTACGGTCCGGGAGATAACGGGCCGGGTGTTTACCGAGATTGACCGGCAAAACCGAAAGGACAATTTAGAGGCGCTTAACGCGCTTCGCAAACAGGGCATCCGGTTTCTCAAGCCTCCTCCGGATGCGCTTCAAGAATGGTATCTTGCAGCCTCAAGGGTGCCGACGCGGCTGATAAGGGCAGGCAGACTTTCCCAGGGGATTGTAGATATTATTGAAAAACGTATTTTTGAATACCGTGCGAAACAAGCGGATGCCGACGAATAAAAAACATGACAAAACCATAACGGGTAGTACGGTCGCAGCGCTTCACCGTGTGGAAGACATCATCCTGATCGGACTTTTGCTTCTCATGATCGGCATGGCCGTGACGCAGATATTCCTTAGAAATTTTTTTGATTCCGGGATTATATGGGGTGATGTCCTTATCCGTATCCTGGTGCTCTGGATAGGCCTTGTAGGCGCCATGACGGCCAGCCGACAGGACAAACACATCAGCATTGACGTGGTTACCCGTTATCTTCCGGAAAGGGCAAAACATATTTCAAAATCCGTTGCCCAGCTTGTCACTGCCTCGATCTGCGCGGTTGTTACATATTACAGCCTTGAATTCGTCCGTATGGAAGCCGAATACGGCGGCAACGCGTTTGCCGCGATCCCGGTCTGGGTCTGCGAGGCTGTCATTCCCGCTACCTTTGCCGTAATGGCGCTTCGTCATTTCATACTCTCCTTTACCAGTTTTAAAACGGTTTTCAAGCCCCCATTGTGATTTCATATATTCTAGCGCTCATACTAATTCTTCTCGCCCTCCTGGGCGCCCCTCTCTTTGCAGTCATTATCGGCGCCGCAATGCTCGGTTTCCATGCAATGGAAGTCGATCTCGCCGTGATCGCCATTGAAATTTACCGGATTGCAGATACTCCGGTTTTACTCGCGCTTCCTTTGTTCACGTTTGCCGGTTACCTTCTGGGAGAAAGCAATACCTCGAAACGGCTGGTGCGGCTGACACACGCCTTTCTAGGCTGGGCGCCGGGCGGTCTGGCGATTGTCGCGTTTGTTACCTGCGCCTTTTTTACCGCCTTTACCGGCGCGTCAGGGGTAACGATCGTGGCTCTGGGGGCGCTTTTGTATCCGGCCCTGCTTCAGGCCGACTATCCGGAAAAATTCAGTCTCGGCCTTGTGACCGTGTCCGGCAGTCTCGGACTCCTGCTGCCCCCATCTCTTCCACTTATTCTTTACGGCATTATTGCGCAGCAGATGGATATCGGAATTGATTTCACAATCAGCGACCTGTTTATCGCAGGCATTCTCCCGGGACTTCTGATGGTTGTCATGCTGTCGTTCTGGAGCCTGTGGGCAAATAGAAAAAGGCCGGTCCCTTTGACCGAATTTTCCATAAAAGAAGCCGGTGCGGCGTTTAAAGAATCAATCTGGGAGATTCCCTTGCCCTTTTTCGTGTTAGGCGGGATCTACAGTGGATATTTTGCAGTGTCGGAGGCAGCGGCTGCAACCGCCATGTACGTCCTTGTTGTGGAGGTCCTGATCTACAGAGAGATCAAAATCACACAGCTTGCCGGAATCATACGCGAGTCCATGGTCATGGTCGGCGGAATCCTTATCATCCTGGCCGCATCTCTCGCCTCAACAAACTATCTTATCGACGCCCAGATACCGATGAAGCTTTTTGAATTAATCCAGGCCCATGTGACAAGTAAAATTGCTTTTTTGATCCTTTTGAACATATTGCTCTTGATGCTGGGCGCGATCCTGGATATCTTTTCCGCCCTGGTCATCATGATACCTCTTATTCTCCCTGTCGCCGTCAGTTACGGTATTCATCCGGTACATCTGGGCATCATCTTTCTCGCCAATATGCAGATCGGCTATGTCACCCCGCCGGTAGGCATGAACCTGTTCATTGCCGGCTACCGTTTTGAAAAGCCGATGGACGAACTTTATCGTGCAGCCCTTCCATTCATGCTTGTTCTGTTCGCTGCCGTACTCATCATCACCTACTGGCCGGGTCTGAGCCTGATTTTTTTAAAATAGAAGTAAGCATTCACCAGCGCCGCACCCTGATCGCGCACAGGTAAGCGAGCCTGCGAGACTCCGTGTGCAGCACTGGTAAATGCTTACTTGGCAATAGAAATTCCATTTTCCAATTTGAGGCTGAAAAACAGGGGAAAAGCTGTTATAATAATTGTTTTTTCATTGAGGGACCCCTGATTCAAAGGAAAATTAATGACTGATTTGCAAGCTTCCGAACCTGAAAATCCATATTCTTCCGATGTTCACGTTATTCAGCTTGACGGCAGAGAAATAATACTTGTCGGCACGGCCCATATATCCCGGAATTCCGCCGACCTGGTCCGCCGGGTCGTGGAAAATGAGAGACCCGACTGTGTGTGCGTGGAACTTGACTCCAAGCGTTATAACGCGCTTTCCAAAAGAAAACGCTGGCTCAATCTGAATCTTAAAGAAATAATCTACAGAAAGCAGTTGAGTACACTGATGGTCAACCTGATCCTGGCGTCGTATCAGAAAAAATTGGGAAGCCGACTTGGCGTGCTTCCCGGCGCCGAACTTCTTGAAGCCGTAACCGTTGCCGACAAACATAAAATTCCGGTGGCCTTATGTGACCGGGAAGTCCGTGTCAGCATGCGCCGCGCCTGGCATGCCACAACCTTTTTCAAAAAGACGTATCTTTTAGCCACTCTTTTCGCGAGCCTTTTCGACAAGACCGAGATCACAGAGGAAAAACTGACCGAGTTGAAAAAAACCGATGTCCTGTCCGAACTCATGCAGGAACTTGGACAGGCATTACCGGAACTTAAAATAGTCCTGATCGACGAACGCGACACATTTCTAGCTGAAAAGATCAAAGGGTCGCAAGGTGAAAAAGTCGTGGCCGTTGTCGGCGCAGGACACGTGGAAGGGATAAAAAAAGCGCTTTTTGAAGACCGCAATGACCAGATGGACGAGATCAATACAATCCCGCCCGTCTCACCGGTCTGGAAAGTGATAGGCTGGTCTGTCCCGGCGCTTATTATTTCCTCCATCGCAATCATTGCCTGGAAAAAGGGCGGGGCAACGGCGGGCGACAATATCATATACTGGATACTGGCAAACGGCATCCCATCCTCGATCGGGGCCGCCATTGCCCTGGCCCATCCGGTCACCATTATCAGCGCCTTTCTGGCAGCGCCGATCACAAGCCTTACGCCTGTTATCGGAGCAGGCTATGTCACGGCCTTTATCCAGGTAATGGTCAGACCGCCTCTGGCTGGCGAATTCGAAACCGTGCTGGAAGACATATCAAAAGTGACAGGATGGTGGAAAAACAGACTGCTGAAGGTCTTTCTGGTCTTCATGCTGGCTGGTTTCGGCAGCCTGATAGGAACCTGGGTCGGAGGATACGAGATAATCTCCAATCTTTTTCAGTAACGTCGCCAGCACTCCACAGGAAGGCGATCAGGCTGTCCAGCATACCCATATGTATCGAAGCGCTTATCTGCTGAACAGCCTGCTCACCTCCCTGTGAAGCGCTGACGACGTTACAGTTTGGTGGTTCTGGCTATTTTCCGGCATCGAGCCGAATATTTACCTTTTTTAATGGCAAATCCC
Organism: Thermodesulfobacteriota bacterium; assembly: GCA_034659175.1. Lineage (GTDB taxonomy): Bacteria > Desulfobacterota > Desulfobulbia > Desulfobulbales > DAOVYS01 > DAOVYS01. The sequence continues at coordinate 13,639 of JAYEGR010000065.1, forward strand.
TTTTATTGTATCTTTCATGCGTTTGCCATGATACACGGACAAACAAGTTTGTCCATGCCACCTTTCGCCTCCTCAACCTGCTGAATTTCCCATACTTTTTCGACAACCCAAAAATTTTTTTGGTAGCGCCGAAATTACATAAAGTATAATGATACTAAGGCGGGTGATACCCGCAACCCAAATTTTTAAAAATTGCTTTGTCCAGTAAATCCGTGTCACCTCGCTTTCAGCTTATGTCAGCGGGGTGCGCCAAAAAATTTCTTGTTTTTTTTGACAG
>JAYEGR010000066.1:0-13914 GCA_034659175.1 Thermodesulfobacteriota bacterium
CGGTTTGATATTCACGAAACCGCAAGCGTAGCAGGGCTACGGTGAGGATTTCGGGAATGCCAAACCGACTAAAGGTGTGATACAGTTCGGAAACGGAAAAGCCAAGTTATTTCTTTCCAGACCCTAAGTGCCTTAAAATATGTGGCACCGCAGGCATCACATATAATTTCGGAGTTTTTCTGCCACAAAAAACAAGAAAATTACCACTAAGGCACTAAATTATGATGGCCACAGATCGGTTTCAATGATTTTCTTCGCCTTATCCATTGAGATGCCTGAAAGCAAAAGCTTTTTGTCCCGGCTCTGTTTGCCGCTTTTGATGAATACTGCTGATTTGGGGATGTTAAGAAGTTTGGCAATAAAACCGATGACAGCGGCATTGGCCTTGCCCTCCACAGGAGGAGCTGTTATCCGGAGTTTGATCCTCTCTCCATGCAGTCCATCAATCCGATTATGAGCGGCCTTGGGTTGAACATGTACGGCAAGTGAGATCTTGTCGTTATTTTCCTTTTTCAGGTATGTCACGTAAGAGAGTGTCTCTACTCCTTGTCGATAACTACTGAAGGTTCACTGTTGTCAAGGGGGTCATCCAGGGAAAAAGTCATTTCGCCGTCAAGATTCAGCGCTGTTTCCGGAACCGACTGATCGAAATTTTCTCCCATGCCCCCCATAGCGGGCAAGGTCTGTCCGCTCAGTTTTGGATCTTGAGGTTGTTCGGGAACCTGGTGGGCGGGCGACCCCATATCGTCAAGGTCAATCTTTTCATAAAGATCCGACAGATCATCTTCTGCTTTTTCAGGATTTGCAGATTCAGTTGCTCTTTCATTATGAATTTTCGGTTCCTCTGCCGCCGGGAGTTCATTCGGGACATTTGGAGGAAACGCCTCAAGTCTGCTGTACAGGGGTTTTTCATTTTCTAAATTTTCCAGATTCGCCTTTAGAAAACTGCGCAACTTGTCAACGATCCTGGCCTTGTCACCCTTCAGCCTGTCCAGATTTGTCTCAAGGAGCGTGATTTCAGCATTGGCATCTTCTGCGATATGTCGCGCTTCGACACGGGCCTTAGTCAATATTTCATCAGCCTCATTACGGGCCTTGGCTAATTCCGTATCAGCCTTCTCCTGGCTGTTTTTTTTCATTTCATCGGCAATTTTCTGCGCCGTCAGGATGGCATCCTGAAAGGTCCTTTCCCTGGTTTTGTACGAATCAATCTCTGTTGACAGGTTTTTTACCTGTTCATTTAATTGTTGGTTGTTTTTGGAAAGGATAAGAAAATCTTCAGCAACCCGTTCCAAAAAGGCATCCACATCCTCAACATCGAAACCGCGAAATCGCACATGAAACTGCTGGGCCTGAATATCTTCTGCTGTCAACGGCATGGGGTTTTCTCCTTATTAAACGAATCGTTACCCGAGCGTAAGGGCTAATCGCTGCAGTGTCGGGACAAGAAAGCTTCTCAGGAAAATTATGGCCATGATTAGAATCATGGGACTAAAATCGATTCCTCCGCCTTGCAGGGGTAGTATCCTTTTGATTCTGAAAAGGACAGGATCGGTCACTTCCCGCAAAAAACGTACGATCGGGTTGTACGGGTCCGGGTTGACCCACGAAATTATGGCTCGGCCGATGACGATCCACATGTAGGCTGTCAGTATAAAATCAACAAGTGTGGCAAAGGCGCTTAAAAAATTTGATATTACAAACATAATATATAACTCCTGATTACTTTTAAATTCTGTCTGCTATTTCAATTATCGCTATACCGGCGCTAGAATCCGGATATGAAACAAGAAAAGGCTTCTGATTTCTGATTGCCTTGATTACATTGTTGTCCTTGGGAAGAGAGCCAAGAAAATCCGGTTTAATTTTTAAGAATTTTTTAAGCACTGCCTCAATGTTGGCAAATACCTCGCGGCCTTCTTTTTTGCTTTTTACAGCGTTTATGACTAGATTGAACCGTTTTTTTCCGTGCCGGGAATGAAGGATTTTAATAAGGGCGTATGCATCGGTCATTGAAGTTGGATCCGGGGACAGAATAATGATATTTTCCTGGGACCAGTCGTTGAACCAGAGTACGGATGCGCCGATGCCGGCTGCGGAATCCACGAGTACATAATCAAATTGGTCGATGATGTCTTCAAGTGTATTTGTCAGGAAGACCTGTTCCTCAAATGAGAGATTGGCCATCTCAGGCACGCCGGAACTTGCCGGCAGCACGTGAAATCCGGGCATAATCTCAACCAGGAGGTCTAAGGGGGGTCTGCCCTGTTCCAGTATTTCCCGAATTGTATGGCGGACGTTAAGGCCGAGGACCACGTCAATATTGGCAAGGCCCAGGTCGCCATCAATCAGCAGAACTTTTTTTGAGTTTTTAGCCAGCGCTACTGCCAGATTGATTGCGATAAAGGTTTTGCCCACCCCTCCCTTGCCGCTGCTGATGCAAATTATCTTCGGACAGGTGTTGTTAGTTTTACTTTTATACATAACTTAACTTTTGGTAGTCCATTGAACTTAGCGCCCTGCGGGCGAGCTATTGAGCTGTTAAGCTGTTGAGCTAAACAGCTAAAAGCTACGAACCATTATTACAAACTGATAATTTTTAACAAATGGACAGAAATTTTGTTTTTCCGATACATTAAAAGATGGACTCTCAGGTTGAAGATTGTAAGAAACTGAAGAGCTGTGCCCGTTCCTCTATTGTGACCTGACACGAATCTTCTTCCTGCGTTATCGGAGCATGGCGGATTTTTTCATCGTCTTCCTCTTTTGCCCGGCCGAATTCAGCGACACTCATTCCCGCAATCCTGGTTGGAATTTTTTCTCTTTCCGGCCCGGATAATCCGTTATAAAGCAACAACAGGCCGCGGAAATTTTTATTCTTCCCGGTTATCCTTCTCGCTTCCACCGGGTAGTGCCGGGCCTGTTGTTCAATAATACGAAAAAAGGCCTCTGAGTCGTTACGCGAGGTGTGACGCGTCATGAGATTTCGCTTCCGGGTTGAACGGGATTAGAGATAGCTGAAAGAACCAGTCTGTCACCGTCTTTTGCGGCCAGGATCATTCCATGGGAAGTCGTGCCCATGAGTTTAACCGGTTTAAGATTGGCTACAATAATAACCTGCCTGCCAACCACATCCCGAGGCTCGTAAAACTCGGCAATTCCCGCCACAACAGTCCTTTCCTCCGGGGCCTTTACGGTCAGTTTTAATAGCCGGTCGGATTTTTTTATTTTTTCCGCGGCCACGATCTCACCAACCCGGAGATCAAGCCGTTTGAACTCGTCAAATGTGATCAAACCATCATCATCCGGACCGGGTTGATCCCTGGATTTTTTCTTGTTTTTGCCGACAGGCCCGATGCCTTTTTCTTTTTTCTTTTTATCCCCGCCTTTTTTTTCCGTATCCAGACGCGGGAACAGGGGATGCCCGGCATTGACGGCAGTCCCGGGTTTAAGAATGCCCCACTTAGCCTGGGAATTCAGATCCGGCTGCGAGTCGGTCCCCAACGCTGTTGCCATCTTCAGTGCTGTTTCCGGCATTATCGGATACAGTACCAGATTGATAAGCCTTAAGGTCTCAAAAAGATGATACAGAACAGTGTCCAGCCTTTGGGCATTTGCCGGGTCTCTTGCCAGTGACCACGGTTCGGTGGCCACAATGTACTTATTCGCACGGCTGATAAGTTCCCATACTGACTGCAGGGCACGGTTAAAGGCCCATTCTTTCATGTGTCTGCTGAAATCAGCAGGCATGGCAACAGCAGCATCAGCCAGTTCCCGGTCAATGGCCGTTGCCTTGCCCGGGAACGGGATCCTGGCGCCTGCAAATTTGCCGAGCATTGTTATCGAGCGGCTCAAGAGGTTGCCGAGATCGTTTGCCAGGTCGGAATTTCGCCGTGTGGTCACGGCGGTATCTGAAAAAGATGCGTCAAGCCCGAAAGACATTTCACGAAGCAGGAAATATCTGGTCGTGTCTGTTCCGAATTTTTCAACCAGGTCGGCCGGCCTTATCACATTGCCAAGGGATTTTGACATCTTGGCATTGTCTATGTTCCAGAAACCGTGTACGTGCAGACGCTTATACGGGGCAAGGCCCATGGCCTTCAGCATTGTGGGCCAGTAAATGGCATGCGGTTTCAGGATGTCCTTTGCAATCACATGCTCCGTGCTGTCCCAGTATCGTGAAAAATCAGGTCCGTCCGGGTAACCGATGCCTGTAAGGTAATTGATAAGGGCATCAAACCAGACATAGGTGACAAAACGGTCGTCAAACGGCAGGGGGATTCCCCAGGTGAGCCTGCTGGTCGGTCTTGAGATGCACAAATCCTCCAGCCGCTCTTTTAGAAAAGAAAGCGCCTCGTTTTTGTAACGGGCCGGGGTAATGAATTCCGGATTGCTTTTAATGTGGTTAATGAGCCAATCCTGATATTTGCTCATTCGGAAAAAATAGTTCTGTTCAGCGATCTCTTCGGGCACGGTCTTGTGATCGGGACATTTGCCGTCAACCAGTTCTTTTTCAGTCATAAATCTCTCACAGCCCTTGCAGTAAAGGCCGGAATATTCACTGAAATAGAAATCATCGTTATCATAGATTTTTTGAAGAATGGTCTGTACCAGCTTTATATGCGCTTTGTCCGTGGTTCGGATAAAATTATCAGATGCGATCGAAAGAATCGGCCAGGTTTCACGGAACATCCCGCTGATCCTATCGACAAATTCCTTGGGAGACTGGTCGGAATCCTGTGCGGCCTGGGCGATTTTGTCGCCATGTTCGTCAGTGCCTGTCTGGAAACGAACGTCTTCACCGCATAAGCGCCAAAATCGGCTTATTGTGTCCGCAACAATGGTCGTGTAGGCGTGCCCCAGGTGAGGTTGGGCATTGACATAGAAGATAGGTGTAGTGATGTAGACGCTCATGATTTATCTCTTTTTTAACCCTTTTTCTTGCAATTTTCGGGGCTTGCCCGTTATTACGACCGCCCTTTCCCAATCCTTGCGGGCCAGAAAAAGCATTTTGTTCCTGTCCTCAGTATTGACTACCTTGATCAGCCCCTGCAGCACATTATGTTGCAGCACCTTGTAACTCTGCTCATCCAGTGTAATGATTTTGCCTACTCTCGGCATGTGTTTTTTGACCTCACGATAAACATCATACTCATAGTTGAGGCAGCAGAGCAGACGGTTGCAGATGCCTGAAATTTTAGCCGGGTTTAACGGAAGATGCTGCTCTTTGGCCATCTTGATCGAGACGGGAGTGAATTTTTTTATAAACGAGGAACAGCACAATTCACGACCGCAGCATCCAAGCCCCCCTATCATTTTGGTCTCATGACGCACGCCGATCTGCCGCATCTCTACCCTGGTGCGGAATTCTTGAACCAGGGTCTTTACGAGTTCCCTGAAATCCACCCGGATATCCGATGTAAAGTAAAAAATGATTTTACTGCCGTTAAAAAAACGTTCCACTTTGATGAGCTTCATTGCAAGCTCAAATTTTTTAATCAGCTTCCGGCAGAGATAAAATGTCTCCTTTTCCCGGATCACCAGCTTATCGTACTTGGCAACCTCTTCTCTTGTGCTTCTCCTGGTCACTGAATACAGGGCTTTTGTCTTCCCGCCATCCTCCTCAGGTAACTGGATCCCGAAATTAATGATCCGGGCCGGCTCCAGGCCATGGCCGGTCTGCGTCATCACGACCTCGTTAATTTCCAGGTTCCTGATGCGTGAAGATGCGCAGGAGATGTGCTCATTCTCGCGGAATCGGATCATGTACCATCTGTCCGGTTTCTGGTCGGACCGGTTCTGTTTTTTCGAGCTGGATTCCGTCTCGTCCTGTTGTTTTTTTATCGAAGAGTCGAGCATAATTTTTTACTGTAAAATCAGTAGGTAGGTAGTTAGGTTGATTGTATATTGTGTATGTCATTCCCGCGAAGTCAGGAATCCAGAAAAATTGTCAATAGTTCAATTTCGGGAAAACTATATAATATACCATCAAATTGTTCTTTATCCCATCATTAGAAAATAATTAATTAGCCCTATAAACGTTTACAGGTGCTGTAGCTGTGCGCCCGAAGGAAGTGCCCTTGGGGTGCGTGCAGATGCAGCACCTGTGAACGTTTACAGCAAGCTGAAGAAAAGCGCTTCGCATACCAGGGTACGGTTACAGTTTCGGTCTAGCTGCTTTCCGGCCTTGTTAATCAGAATAAGTCTGTCGGAAAGTTCTTTCAGATTCCACCGTTTTTGTGCGGCCTCCATAAAAGGAAAAAGGTCACGGCTTATGAGCATGGATTCGGATGCGCCTGTTGCAAGAAGAATCAGGTCCCTGAGCCATACTTTGATAAGATCAAGGAGTTCGTACAGGTTTTCCTTAAGTTTTGCCGCTGTCTCGGCCAGATTAAAAATAATCTCCACTGATTCAGGCCGGCCTTTAGTTAGCCTTAAGAGCCTTTCCACGATCTCACGTCTAAATGAAAGCAGATCTTTTTTTAATAGAAGTTTTGCTTTACCAATGCTCCCCTCCGCCACTGCAGCAAGAGTGGCCGCATTCTCTTCCGAAATATCGTTTTTCAACATAAGGGCTTTAGAAACCAGGTCATAAGGAAGGGAGTGAAAGGGAATCACCTGACACCTTGAAATAATGGTTGCAAGGATGTCGCCCGCCTCATCGGCAGTCAATATAAGGATCGTGTTTTCGGGAGGCTCTTCCAGAGTTTTGAGCAGGCTGTTTGCAACTTCCTTACGGCACATGGTGTTGTGGATATCTTCAAACAGCACTACCCTGTGCATGGCCTCAAAGGGTGGGTAGGTTAACCGGCGTTTTAATTCGCGCACCTGTTTTATCTTGATATGAACCCCTTCAGGCTGAATGAGAAGCAGATCCGGATGGTTGCCTGAGCGGAATTTAACACAGGAGGAACATTTGCCGCAGACATCCTGATCCACTGGGGAAAGGCAGTTGATATATGCGGCAAATGTAAGCGCGCATCGCTTTTTGCCCACACCCGCAGGCCCCCTGAAAAGATAAGCATGGCTCATTTTTTCCCGGTAAAAGGATTTTTTAAGAAGCTTTTTTGCCCTTTCCTGGGCTATCAGGGAGTTAAAACTGAGATGCATTTTGAACATAATGCCCTATGGGCAAAGACACAGAACAATTAATTTTTTCGTCATTCCGGCATGTAGTTAGCCGGAATCCAAAACACAGCTTATCCTGGATTCCGGCTAACTACATGCCGGAATGACGGAGATCCAAATCCTGTACGAACAAGCAAAACTTTGTTTTTCCGATACATCAAGATTGGCAACAACGATATAAATGTAAAAATATCGAATGCGCAACAGTTTTGCTTGCTCACATGCCTATTTTTTTTCAATTTTTTATTGATTATCGTTTTCTGCCGCCCAAACCGACCAACATCAGGGCTAATCTGAACGGAAATAGGAGAAGTTTGAAAAGAAATATACTGAACCGGCTTTAGTCGTCCGGTGGAACGATTTGCTGAACTCATCGCGAGCAATGACATGTTATGGGAAATAGCGATAGATATCTTTTCTGTGCAATGCTCTTTCCAAAATCACCGTGTCATTTTCCATTTTAAGGCCAATTCTATATGAACCAAAACGAACCTTGTAATATGAGCGATATCCTTTCATTTGTTCTACGATCCCAATTTCAAATATTGAATTCGCTTTCGGGAGTCCTTCAAATACGAAATCCTCCATTCTTGATCTTGTCCCTGAGGGAATTTTTGAAAGCTCTTTCAAGAAGCCTTTTCGATAATTTATCTTCATTGCGCCTTTTCCAATTGATCATAATATGCTTTTGCCTCATTCACGCCGAGAATTTCTTTATTTTCATTCTCTTTCATCAAATGGACCAAAGCATAGTTTTCTAAAATTTCTTCTAGTTTCTCAAAAGTCTCAACGGGAATCTGAACTGCTATTTTTTTGTTTTGCTCATCAACAATATACTGCTTGTTGATTGTTTCCATTATTCAACTCCTTATAGTTATTTATTGTCGTGTTTAGCTGTTTCATTCACTAATTGATGGGCCGCCGACAGGCGGCCCATCAATTAGTATACAGTTTCCTGATATCTACTCTGATCCGAAAGAGTTGACAACGAATTTCCGGCTATGCTGCTCTATTGCCAGCCGGATATCATTCATGATCGATAAATAGCAAAGGTAATAAGGTGTTGGATATGGCAAAAGCGAAAAACGCGCAGGCTTTGGGTGTCAAGGTGAATGTGATTGTTATCTCTCCACTATCTTGGTTCGTACCTATAAATCTAATGCAAATAAGACTGCTTGGCGCACTTGTCCCTTTTTTTGCAGGGAAAGAGTTGTAATGAGCGAACCCACTTTTCCTTTTGAGACTGTTTGGATATGATCAAAATTGATGGTGCAATCTCTTGACATACCATCAATTTTCGACAAGAATACTTCGCTTGGTACGTCTCTGATTGTTGATGTGATCGGTGCAATAGTAACTTCTCCAAGGTATTCCAAAACAGAGTCGCGGGTCAAAATCAACACGCGACGTTTCTTATCGGGCGCTTTGAATTTATACCATCTGATTTCTCCCTTCTTCATTCATCCCCCCAATCCTGTTCCTCTTCCCACACACTGAACTCTTCCTTGCTTACAGGATGCAACTCATATCCCCTCCTATGCTTTTCTTCAAGACGACTAATACTAAAATGATTGATTGCATCTCGTAAAGCTTTACGTGTGAAAGCAGATCGGGTCGTTTTGAGTTCTTTGACCACCTTGTCGACCGATTGAACCAAGTTGTCATCCAAGGTCATTTGTATAGTACGCATAGACACACCTCTATTTAATATGGACTAATATAGCTATATATATCCCACATAAAACATTGCGTCAAACGATATTCAATGATGAGTTCGTAAAGGCGGGGTTTCTCATTTTTATCCTTTACTGTGGAAGAGAAAGTCCACGGTTTCGAGCCTCTGAACCAGTACTTCTTTCTCATCCAGGTTTTGCTCTTATAATGTAAATTTATTTTTGAGCGAACCCTTAGTTCGCTTTAACGAGGTCTGAAACCGGCGACTATTGAAGAAAAGACATCTGCTTGGGACCGGTTGTCTTGTCCTTGATGTTCGGGCTTTTCCGATTTTGGATCTTCGGGGGGGTCTCCCGAGATGCGTGACCGTTAATAAATAGGAATCGTTCAAGATTTCTCTGGTATTCCGTCCATTGGTAACCGGAATCCTGGGCCTGGTCTTCCAGGCGGTTGATATAATTTATCTTGGCGTCCAGGTCATCCAGGAAATGCAGGATAAAGGCCTCACGCATCATGGGGAGGGCCGGGGAACCGAATTCGTGACGGCCATGATGACTCAAAATCAGGTGCTTTAATCTGACTCCAAGTTCTTCGGGGAAATCCGGAAGTTCTCTGATCTTTTCCTGGACCATATCAACACCGATCACAAGGTGACCGACAAGCCGGCCCTTAACCGTGTAATCAAAGGGAAAGGCGTCAAATCCGAATTCCTGGATTTTTCCAATATCATGGAGCAGCGCACCGGTAATGAGAATCGATCTGTCAATCTCGGGATAAAGGATTGAAACTTTATCAGCCAGCTTGGTTACCGCAAGAGTATGCTCAATCAGACCGCCCATATAGGCGTGATGCATAGATTTTGCGGCCGGCGCTTTTTTGAAATTTTCAAAAAAGCCGGTATCTTTGAAAAACAGGAGAAGAAGCTGCTGAAGATGCGGATTTTTTACTGTTTTGGCAAGCTTTATGACCTCTGCAGCCATACTTTTGATATCACCAGGGGCAGTGGGAACAAAATCAGTCATGTCAAGGTTTGAATTATCTGCCGCCTTTAACGTGTTGATCTTGAGCTGCAATACGCCTTTATATGCCTGTGCCCGCCCTTTCAGCAACACAACTCCACCCGGCCGGCATTCCGCCATCCACCTGTCCGCATCATTCCATACCCGGCCCGCCATTTCGCCCGTGCGATCCATTACGTTAAGCATCAGGTACGGGCTTCCGGTTCGGGTCTCGGCCCGCCTCACATCCTTTACAAGAAAAAGCCCCTCTATATTTCCGCCGTCCCGGATCTCTTTTATAAATAATCCTTTCTCGATTTTCATGACCCGATATTACATGTCACTCCTGTTGTCGTCAAGGGCAAAGGGGAGCTGGGTATAGCGTAGCGTCAGGCTGCCCAGCATACCCTAAGTATCGAAGTCTGCGCTTATCTGCTGATCAGCCTGCTCACCTCCCTGTGAAGCGCCCCGCAGGAAGTGCCCTTGGTGTGCGCTGCCAAACATTTACTTTTTTGGTGGTTCCAGCTATTTTCCGGCATCAAGCCGAATATTTACGATTAGCGTAAATATTATTCTGAAAATCAACAACCTTAACGCGAAGCTGGACTAACTCCATCTATTAAAAATCTAAACGATATGAACAAAAAATACCCGGCCAGGAAAAAATGCAGGTGTTCCCAAAAAGGGCGTGGGCAATGCTGAATAATATGATAAAAATAATGCAATTTGTGCGGGTAGAATTAACCAAAGAATTGTTAGCTCCAACGGTGCCATTGTCTCATTTATCCAGAACCCAATATTCCATCATTCCGCCCACTGAACTTAACGATGTGCAAAGAAATAAACAGAAAAGCAGAAAATTCCTTGACTAAACATACCCGTCCAATAATATCGTTTATCGCAAGTTGGGCACTGGTTCAGTTTAATTGCGAAAGTTTATTGCCGCATATCAAATGGTTACGCCATTCTAATTAATTACATTAAACTGAACCAGTGCCGATATTGTTTATTCCCTAATATTTGCTTTTACACTTTTAGCATATCATAAATAAGTTTGCCCCCTGTTTTGCAGAATGGATGGGAGTTCTTTTAGGCCTTTTTCTACAGGCAGTATGGAAATGTTGTTTACATATTCTTGCCTTGAACCGCCATATAGCATGTATAGCTTCGCTTCGGGATAGTCATTTGCAAATAACTTCAGCCCGTTAAGATCTTTTTTTGAAATTCGGCTGGAACGTTTTATTTCAAAAGCAAGAAGACCCTTGGGGCCATAGAGAATAAAATCAACTTCAACGCCATTGCTCGTTCGCCAGTAATACAGATTATATTCATAATTGTAATAGTCATTGATGGCAGATAATTCTTGAAAGCAAAGGGTTTCCAGGCCTGGCCCTTCGGCTTCTTGAGGAGAATCAAGCGGTCCCATGGGACGGAGTGTCCGAAAAATACCGACATCAAAAAAATAAAATTTAGGATGGGATATCATTCTCCGCTTTGCCCTTCGTGTAAAGACAGGAAGGAGGGAGGCGAGAAGAAGATCTTCAAGTATTGAAAAGTAGTTTGTAACTCGCATTCTTTCAATACCGGATTCTCTTGCTATCTCGGTAATATTCAATACTGATCCCTGTGAAAAGGAAGCTGTTTCAAGAAAACGTGAAAAACTGCCTAAATTCCTTGTTAAGCCTTCCTGCAGAATCTCCTCGCGTAAATATGTCTGAACATAAGCCTTTAAAAAGAGGTTGGGGTTTTTTTCAGAAGAAATTGATGGCAAATGTCCCCAGGCTAATGACTTTTTCAAGCAAAAACTGTCGCCCAGTTCAACGGCTGTAAGAGGATACATTTTGTAGGTTAAGGCACGTCCAGCCAGTAAATTTACACCTTTCTTCCTGAGAGTTCTCGCGCTGGAGCCTGTGAGTATGAATTTGTAGTGAAAAGTTTCTATTAACCGATGGACCTCGTTTAATAGTTCCGGAATCCTCTGGATCTCATCAAGAATGATCCAGTTTTGAAAACCTTGAGGTATTAGATTTTCCAAGCGACCCGGTCGTGCTAAAAGATCATTATAAAGATCAAATTTCAGGAGATCAAAGTACACAGCTTCCGAAAAGACGCTTTTTATCCATGTAGTTTTTCCAGTACCTCTTGGTCCAAACAGGAAAAAACTCTTGTTATTATTAACCGGGATTTTTAGCAATCTGCTGAACATAACTTCATTTTGCATAGATATTTGAAGAAGTCAACTTCAAAATTGCGGTATTTGATAAATGCAAATTTTTGTTTAATGCTTTTCAATAAAAGACTTTGCCTGGAAATAGGGGAGAGGTAATAGTAAATGCGAAAAAAACGTCGCTAAGGGATTATCAGGAAGGAATTATCCCGGAAATCGTTTTTATCGCATTTACTATTGCCTCCCCAACAGCTGAACATATTGCTAAAAAATATAGGCGTTAAAAAATTAGGTGCGTAATTTTTATTGTATTGGGCATTACACTTGACACCGTAACTTTTTGTTCAAATGCCCCCGCTGGTCTAAAAAGTGCTCAATCCGCCAACCAAAGACTCTTAGCGCAACTTTTCGTTCCATTGGGCTTCAAACCCCGTTTCCAACTCATTGATTTCATTAGCTTGTCCCGCCTTAAGTGGGTAGCCTACGACTGGGCCGAATTTGGCAGACAAAATAGTGTCGGCAAGGGGGAAGATGAGGTGAAGAAAGATAAAATGTCAAGCCTGACCCCCTTTCTCCTCTTGTGACCTTCTTGACCTCATTCTGTGACCCCATTCCCGGACCCTTACCCTGTGCAGACATCAATGGAACATTTATCCGCTGCTTTAATAAGTTTTTTATCCATCGTTAAAAGAACAGCATCATTTCTCCTGGCAACAACCAGATAGAGCATGTCATATATGGGATGATTCATGGTACATCCCAGCTTAAAGGCCTCACGGTAGAGATCCAACTCATTGATAAAATCATCAGGGAAGGAAAGTGCCTGCTCAATACCCTTTTCACACGAGAGAAAGGAAATATCTGCCATTTTTTGATATTTCCAAAATACATTTGTTACTTCGGCAATAAAAAGAGTGGGCGTTATTAGCCAGTCTGCATCAACAATATATTGGGAAAGATTTTCTGCAGAATTACGCTTAAGGACTATTTCGATGGCTGCACTGGCATCCAATACCGCTATCATCTTTCCCGATCCTCTCTTATTAGTTGGATCGGATCAAGGTGTAATGCTGACTCCGAGACACAAGGATCATCAACAATTGCGCGCAACAATTGCTTTCTGCGAATTTTATTTGAGGTTGAAGTCTGTAAACCCTTGGCCAATGCGACAACAGCCTCCTGTGCGAGACTGCGATGATCTTTTCTTGCCTTTTCCCGCAGCAACAAATAAATATTTTCCGGCAAGTCCCGAACCTGTAAAGATGGCATCATGCATCCTCCTGTAAATTAATAATCCCATTAATCATTAATGACAATTTTATTGTTAATGCATTTTTCATCATTATGCAAGCGCAAACAGAGAATCACTATTTAATAGATCTTTTGCCAAGGAACAAACTCCCTGTGGTAGTCCCTTAGGTCTCATCTTTCGAAATTTCAAACCTTCTCACTCAATCATTTCAATCAAGTATTATTTTATTCGCCTGTCCCCTTTTCCTCACTAAAAGTTTACAAAAGCGTCACTAAAAAGAATTTTCGGGCTTCAATGGGATACCTGCGTGTAACGGAATCTATGACCGGTTTTCAAAAACGGTTGAAAAGAGGCCTGACACTGATCTCCACGGAACAGCTCGACCTTCCCCCAATGATATTTGAAACCGAGGGGTTATGGGTTGAGATTCCAAAACAGGTTCAGGACCGACTTGAACAGGGCCGATTTCATTTGAGTGTAACCAAAATAGAACATGATGCCCTTTGGGCAAAAACACAGAACAATTTATTTTTTCGTCATTCCGGCTAACTACATGCCGGAATGACGACAGGGATGGACAGTTACGTTTTGGTTTTTTCCAATTACGGTCTATGATTTAAATGCCCCCACCACACCCCCAACCGTAGGGGCAATCCCTTGTGGTTACCCCAATCGTTTGTGGTTGCCCCCCATTT
>JAYEGR010000067.1:0-5026 GCA_034659175.1 Thermodesulfobacteriota bacterium
TATTTTAATACTGGATCAGATGCAGGGGAACGCCGGGTATGATGATGCGAGTTCGTCGAGGCATAAATATAATTTATCACTCTTTCACTTGATTGGTTATCAAAAAAACGTGGTCTGTCCCCTGTTTCGATATTCAAAAAACGGTTATTTTGTCGCTATTGAAGGGGGACGTGTAACTTGTCTGAATTGCTAAATAATCTGGTGCGGAAGTTTTTTAGGAATCGTAAGTCTTGTGTAAAACTTACGATTAGAGGCTAGTGCATTGTCAAGTATAAAAATTAGGGTTGGGTGTCGTATAACTTATTGAAAATGATTGAATTTAAACAACTCAACACTAAAATTATGTTTTGACAATGCACTAGTCTGTTTACTGGTGCAAACAGGAAATCATTTGGGCTTTTTCTTCTTTCGTTGCTCCTTCTCATCAAGCGCATCTTCCCAGGCCAGACCTGCTATCATTCCACCAAGGATAAAGACCTCTTCCATATCAAAGGATGACTTGGATGGCTCAGGTTCCGGGGTATTCAATTCGTCTGGCAACTCAGTTTCCATATCAGGAGCATTATATTCATCATATTTATCCAGCAATGCATCCTCTATAAAATCATCGTCCATATCGTCCAGACCGTCGTAGTCAAAATCGTCAAAGTCACACATGAGAATTTTCTCCTGATTAGTAGCCACACAGGGCGCAGATTACTTCAAAATTTTTACCATTGCGAATGGTAAGGTCATTGCCTAAAACTTCACCAAATGTAATGTGATGCCCACAATCGAGACGAAATTTTTTGCCGTATAGCGTCCGGCGAAGTATGTCTTTTAACTCCTGTGATTCGCTGTATTTGCTTTTTTCTGCCTTGGTCATAGTTGTAAATCCTCCATAAATGCAAAAAGCCCCTCTGGGACTACCAGAAGGGCTTCTGCGCACTGTTTTATTTTATTGTTTGATGGCTGTGTCCAAATATTTGGACAAACGATGGGAAATCAAGCCGCTTCCTATGTCACTCGATAATGACGGTCACTTGTACGCTGTTCATAGAAATCACCCAATGGCGACAACATTTCAGATTGGATTCCCTCAATATGCTGATTCAAAATTGCATTCAGTATCCTGTTTTTCTTTGGCAGGGTAATAAGGTTGGAGTCCTTCAACACATTGGTTGCCGCTTCATGGAATCCCCATAGATTATGAGTATAAGCACCACCGAAATAGAGATTATAAAACCGTGGTAACTTGCTGGCAGGGATAACACTTTGCGTTATCATTTCCACCAGAAGGATTTTGGCGTCACGTTCTGTGAGCGCATGCTGCCTCAACCCTTCATGCCACGTTTGAAATTTAGTCAGCCTTCTCACTAGACAGCGTATGGCGCGAAAAGCCATGAACTCCAATTCTTCCATAGTTAATCCCTTGGTGTGCCGGCGAAGTTCGACGAACTCCCCATCGAAGGCCAGGTTATCACACACAAAGACACGGGTGCCGGCAGTAATACCGAGCGCCATTGACTTGTCCATGGAGTTACGAATACCAACTGACCAGCAGAGGTCATCGTTACCACTGTCCAAGTCCCAGACGCCGAACATTCTCATTCCGTTACCGGCTAAAACATACTCGCTGTTGACTACTTCAAGTCCGACCGCGTTTATGCCTGTCCGAATTGCATCAAGAATTTGTTTATGATGCATGGGTCTAAATGTTCGTGTGAAAGGCACTGCAGGAACCTGAATTACCTCTGCCTCTGTTACCTTGTTACTGCCTAAAAGTGTGGATGTTGTCATGATTGTTCTCCTTTGTGAGTGGTTGAATTACAAAAGCCGCCACTACCCAGCATGAGCAATGACGGCTTTTCTGAAAAATATATCGATGTTGGTTATTCTTTTTTATTGAAGACAGACGTTCTTATATTGACAGTCCTGACACTGCCACCCCATGTTACGGTAGAAGAGACGATGTTCTATGGCGCTCAAAACGTTATTGATGAGATGGATTAGCCTTTCGTGTTCTGCTGCCGTGCGGCTGACAAAATATTGCTCAAAGGCCGGCTTTTTTGTTTTAACCAGGACATCGTATCGCACCAGGCAGGTTGCCTGTTTCATCTTGCTCATGGCGTAAGAATATGCCGTGGGCTGAAGGTCATATTTTAATCTCAGAGAGTTAAATTTTTGACCAGAGGTCTTCAATTCACCGATAATATAGGTGCCCTCCTTGTCACTCTCTACAAGGTCGAAATATCCAACCAATTGGAAGGGAAGATTTCCGCCATTATTAATGTCTGGAATTGGCACTGAAAACGGAAATTCAACCGCTACAATCTTTTGCGGTCTGATTTCTGTGTGAAAAAGTTTAAGCAGTTCAATTCCCTGTCCCTTGGCTGATTCAAGAGTTTTATTTTTTTTCATACTTATCTTAAGTTCTGATTTTTTAACCTCCTCATCAAAACTTGTTTCAAACAGTTGGATTAATTCCTCGACCGGCAGCGTTGCTCCGGTTTCTTTGATACAGTTGTAATAGCCTTCAACCCCGTGGTGAACAGCCTTCCCGTAAATCAGTGCAAGGGGACGGCTTTCCGCTGTATTCGCCCAAACATAATTATGAGCATATTTCATAGGGCAAAGGAGATAAGTGTAAATCTGGCTGTAACTGACATGAAGCAGATTTTTTTCCCCTACCGTCGGTTGTACAAGTTGCAACTTCATTATGCACCTCCCTAAATGCGAAAAGGGGGCAGATTTTCATCTACACCCCCCTTCCAATGTTTTTTGGTGATATAAGGCAGTTTTATGCCGCCTCTCTTTTTAAAGTGTTAATTAAGGCGCTGGCGTCCTTAGTCGTAATATAGGCTAATTTCGTCCCGAAAATTCTCAATGATTCCTTATCCAAGCCTTTTGAGTCAAGGCCAATATCCGAACCCAGATTTAATATGTAATCCAGTTGCCTGTTCGTAACGCGGCTGCCTTCATTACCACCGCCACCAGCACTGCCACTAACACCACCACTAGCACCGCCGCCACCAGTGCTACCCCCGAAATTGCCACAATATATAGATTTTCTGTGTGGTGAATTATTGTCATTTCTTGGACCGGAAACGTCTTTTGAAGGATGCTTCCCGGCATAAAGATGAAGTCCCACCCCAAGTTGAGTTGCAGTCTTTTTCAGAGCATCTGTTGCAGCAGCCTTAAGGTCATCGGAGATTGAAATCACTTCCCCTGACCCTTTTGCTCTGGTGATACGGCTGGAACCGAATTGCATCTTTGTAATGTTGTCAGCGACAAGTTTGCCAACAACCAAGACCTCATCAGTATCCTGGAGGATCTCGTGCCTGACAATCTCAAACGACCATTTGCCTTCAAGGCTGTCATTCAGGCGTTGTATCACTGAGTGACCTTCTACATAGTCAAGCGTATTACCAAAATTCCCGGCTCTTTGTTTGATTTGCTCCTGATTAAATGGCTGTTCTAACAGTTCTCTGTTCATGTGTTGCCTCCTTATTGGTTGTTGGATGGTTGGGCACAAAAAAAGCCACTGGTCTAGCACCAATGGCTTCCGTGAAATTTCTGAAATCCTTCACTGTTAAGGTAAAGAGAAAAAAGGAGGGTCAGCCCTCCTCAGGAGATTGTGTGGATTACAATCTGACAAAGCGGGCCTATAAATTTTTCATGAATGAAACATTCCCTTGTTAGTAAGTTGGGTCCTTATCACAATGAATATATTGACTTTTTCAAACTCAACTATCATAAATTAGGCTGGAATTGAGACGTGCAGGATGTTGGGTGGGTAAAAAATAATGCAGGGGTTAAGGGATAATTGACGACCACGATAGAGCAGGCCGATATGTGAGGAAAACTTAGTGTAGTATAAAGTAGTATAAGAGCAGTATTCACCAACAACGCATCCCACACAGTACAATCAGTATCCAAAAAAATCTCGGGGCTAAAAATGCGTTGTCAATATCCGTTCATACTGACCCATATCCAACCTTAATCTTCTTCTTTTTCATGATAGCCATAATCCTGTCTGACATTTCCTCTCCATCAGTAAATGTTAAAGGAGAAATCTGAACAGGCTTCTCATTAACACTGAACCGGAATGATCGAACTGCATCATCCCTCATCACTATCTGATACAGCGTATCCGCTATTTTGAAAGTCTTAGGCCTGAACGGACGACAATACAACGTGATCTTGTCTTTCCGGATCAACACCCTTCTTCCTTCGATAACCGGTCTGGAAAGAATGATAAAGACCAAGGCAGACAGAGTGACCAAAACTATCTGCCAGAGGGAACTCGTGTTCTGCCATCTGACGAAACAGATTAATGCCGCTGAGAGGGCGATAATGGAGACGACTAGAGGGAAGTGTATACGAGTGCTATACTGCTTTTCCTGATTGTGTTTGGGCATGTGGTGTCCTTTTGTGGGATGGGGTATGCAAGTTATAATCCGGTTGCCTATTTTGTAAGTGGATAACCGGGATAGTAATTGATGAAAATGGATTACTTTTTTTAGATGATGAGGGGTGTCGTAGGGTATTGGTTGCGGTGTACGATTTATACGACAAGTTGATGGATATACTACTATTATTACCATTATACTACCATAAAGGCGATTGGTGTTCACAACTTTTCCCCATTTGACATTACGGGTTTGAAAAGATATAATCTTTTGATTTTTTTAACGGTTTTATGTGCCATTTTGATATCCCATAATAATCTTCCCGTTTTGACAGATTGTCTCATCACAGGATGGGATAAGGCGGGGCAAAATTATTGCGGTTATTATAGAGAAGTCTTTGCTGGATGCAGATCATAGAGTGAAAACAGGTCTCCTGTGATAAGGATATTGTAAGGATGTCATACTGGTTTGGGAGTTTGTAAAGAGACTAATCAGGGTCTGGATCACATACACTTTCTAAAAAAATATTTCTGGCTGTATTGCGAGGGCAATTTTTTGGGAAAATTTGCTCAATGAGGAAAGCGTAACCAGAATATAGCCAAATATGAAAAAATTATTTCGCCTCAAACCATGGG
>JAYEGR010000067.1:5126-39727 GCA_034659175.1 Thermodesulfobacteriota bacterium
CAAACCATGGGAAAGGGAGTTTTCAAACAGCCTCAAAGGGGAATAAATGTTAGTTCTTTCTGATGATTTTGCTGACCAGGATTTGATTGGCCATGCTGATTATTGTGATGGTCTGGTTGAATTGATTCGGTCGGTGGACTCCCGTGGATCGTTTACCATAGGGATTTATGGCCAATGGGGTTCGGGCAAGACCAGTATGCTGAAACAGATCAAGAAGGCCCTGGGTGTTCCGGAATCTGAAGATGCACAACCTGTTCTTACGGTCTGGTTTAATCCATGGCAATTTGTTGCTGATGAACACCTGATAATTCCATTCTTTCACACCTTGATTGCCTCTTTAGAAAAAATAGTCAAAGAACAAAAAACGGAAAAAATAGCAAAAAAGCTGCCCGATTTTATAAAGAAGATTGCCCATGTCCCTTTGGCGCTGATCTATGGACTGGAGGGAGAGCTAAAAATACCCCTCCTGCTGAAAACAAAATTTGCTTTTGCCAAGGCTATGGATTACCAGCAGAATGCAGAAGCTGCAATTGACGAGGAAAGTGCCATAGAGAATGAAACCGCAATGCAAAACGCAGCCGGGGATTATGAGAGCACCTATTATAATCTTCTCCAGATTCTCCAGGATGCTGCTGCTGATTTGGACATGAAAATTGTCGTCTTTATTGATGACCTGGACCGCTGTTTACCCGAGAAGGCCGTGCAGTTGCTGGAAGGCCTGAAAGTCCTACTGGATTTGAGAAATTTCGTTTTTGTAATGGGGGTGGCCCAGGAGGTCATTGAACGGGGAATCCGGGTTCGTTATAAAGAACTTTATCTCGCAGGTCCACAGGATGATTTACCCAATATTGAAGGGCAATATCTCGATAAAATTATCCAGTTCCCCTTCTCACTGCCTGCTGCCGACACTGATGAATTAAAGAAAAATATCCTTACCAGACAACTAAAGAACCTGGAAGGCGCTGAACCTTTTGTTGAATTGATCCATGAGGTCCTGGGCAGCAACCCAAGGACCATAAAGCGCTTCATCAACACCATTTCATTTTCCCTGAACCTTGCCGGGAAAAAATCAGAAAAAGAAAATGCCTTTCATCCTGAACTTTTGATCAAAGCAAGTCTTATCGGCTATCTTTTTCCATCCCTGTACCGGCAATTGGAAATATATCCAAGTCATTTGGTGAGATTGGAAAAAATTGTCATGGAAACAGAAAAAGAGAGGAAAAAAAATAAATCAAAGCAAGAATTTGTTGAAGGTCAGAGCCACCAGGTAAAAAAGACTGATTTACCCATAATAGACCAGTGGCTCGAAGATGACAAGATCAGTAAGCTCCTGTTGATTTTAAAAATACGTGACCATCAAATCGGCTTTAAGGATCAGGAAACAGTAATTAAATATGTCTGTTTACTAACCACATCCATACGGTCGGAAGTTACTTCAAAGGCCAAAGATACTCGGATTTCAAATAAACCTCTGCCTGAAGAAATGAGGGATCGCATGGTTGAAATCCCGGCTGGAAAATTCATAATGGGGGACAATGAATCCGGACAGGTGGAAGTGACAATAAGCCGAAGCTTCATGATGGACAAATACCCGGTAACCCAGGCCCTGTATCAGAAAGTAATGAATAACAACCCGAGCAGTTTTAAAGGGGAAGACCGGCCGGTGGAAAATGTTTCCTGGTTTGACGCCATAGAGTTTTGTAATGAACTTTCCAAACGGATCGGTTTGCATGAGGTCTATGAGGTAAATGGGAAAAAAGTAAAAAGAAGACCCGAGGCAAACGGGTACAGACTCCCCACCGAGGCGGAGTGGGAGTATGCCTGCCGGGCAAACACAACAGGTGACCACTATGGAAATCTGGATGAGATTGCCTGGTATGATAAAAATTCAGGGGATCAAACCCAGGGGGTCGGGCAAAAAAAGGCAAATGATTTTGGCCTTTATGATATGCTGGGCAATGTTTGGGAATGGTGTAATGATTGGTATGGCGACTATCCCACCAACCCGGTAACTGATTCTACTGGTGCTGAGGATGGCTCGTACCGCGTGTTACGTGGTGGCTCGTGGCGCTACGAGCCGGGGTACGTGCGGTCTGCGGATCGCGGCAGGAACACTCCTGGCTACCGTGACGGCACCCTCGGGTTCCGGCTTCTCCTGCCCCCAGGTCAGTAGGCAGGCCGGAGGTCCAGGTTAGGTGTGCTTCGCATGGAATGGAGCCCGGAGGTTATGGCAACCGTAGTTCAGGTTGCGGTAACCGGAGGTGCGAAATGGAGTGCGAAGCACTCGCGCTGGAATTTGAAAATGCATTGAATAGACATGACCCTTCAATATAAATTTTTCGCAATACCAGCCAAAGGTAGTTCTCAGGCAGAAGAGGAACTTAATAAATTTCTGCGCTCAGCAAGGGTTCTGAACATAAACCGTGAGTTTACTGTTACGGACAACTCACCCATGTGGTGTTTTGCAGTCGAATATCTTACCGGGCCAAGTAAGAATAGGGGACAGACCACGTTTATCCGTCACCCTCCTTCTCTCTGTTTTTTTCGCGGCCTGCCTGCTTTTCCGGGAGTTACCCGGCGGTCAAGCATGGCGGCTATTTTTTCTTTGAACCGTTGGTTGCCAAGGGCAAAAAATTCCCGTTGGTTGCCTGACGGATCCGGCAACGACACCGGGCTCCCTTGATTGGCTATCAAAAAACATGGTCTGTCCTCTATTTTAATACTGGATCAGATGCAGGGGAACGCCGGGTATGATGATGCGAGTTCGTCGAGGCATAAATATAATTTATCACTCTTTCACTTGATTGGTTATCAAAAAAACGTGGTCTGTCCCCTGTTTACCTCTGTTTACCTTCTGTTAACAAATTTAATGTTTGCGGAATTGATTTAAAGAACAGTTTCATTTTGATTCTTTGGCTAAGTTTACTCTTCAGCGGCCGCAGCTTTTTGTGGTCCGCTGAAGAGTAAACTTAGCAAGCCGACGTGGTTTTCCCAAGTACCCAAGGGACGAACCAAATAACAATTATCACGAATGCATCCATCACCAAGTGAAACGTTCGGACTTTCCAAAGCTCCGGAGGTGTAGCAAGATCTGTGAGATTTCTGTCGTGTTCGTCTTCCGACATATCTGCCAACTGCTTGATAACTTCCGAAAGCACATATCTTTGTCTTTGGACCTCCATAAGTGCACCAAGATTTGACAAAGTGAACGCTATAAAGGCAAAGGTGACGATGAGTGCAATCGGCACATCGTTGACCGCGGTATGGGCAGCAGAGACAAATGCAAGCACGCCAAGAGAAACCGTAATGTGGAAATTCCAGAAAGTTTGCACCGCTGCAGATCGCTCGAAATAAATTGGAAGAAGTTCACGTACTGTCATGATTGATTTAACCTGCTAACGTACTGCTCACTTGCCGCAGACGCTATCCGAAAAACTATCAAAAAGTGATGAGCTGTCGTAAGGCAACAATTAATCTAAAGCGGCACGGCTTCTGCGGTCAAGTTCCGGGTAGAAGCACCGGTTACCCGGCGCTCTCCCCACTTGGGATAGAAATACGGCGCGCTTCAAGTATTTGGCAAGTATTTGGGGTCAGAGTAAAATTAAATATTGCACTATGATTAAGAAAGGGAGCATTCGCAATTTCTGACAGAACAGGAATTCAAAAAAACATATGCTCCTTTTTTGATAGAATCAGTGCTCGGTGACAGTAAAAACACCAGAAATTTTAAGTCACAAGCAACATTTTTTCATTTTTCAGCTTGTTGTCAGAAAATGCGAATGCTCCCTTAAGAAAAGCCTAACCTATTTATCAGGTAAGAACATCCCTATCCAATCCAAAAAATAATGGCTCGACTCCCTAGAATTTCACCAAAAGAAATAACAGTTCACGTAATACAGCGAGGCAACAATCGTCAAGCATGCTTTGTTGCAGATGAAGGGGCCGGCCTTCTGGATGGCGAAAAATGAAAGTTTAATGTTACTCTGACCCCAAATATGCCTAATATGCCCCAAATATGCCTTCAGCTATCCGGTCTCAAGTCTCCAGTTTTGCCACCATCTGACCCTGCCAGAGATCAAGTCTGCGGCAGTCGGTATTGCTGTATATAGATGCGTCATGCGTGGCACAGATTAACGTTGTCCCATTTTTAAGCAGATCATTAAACAGGTTCATAACAAGGCGGGTCATGGCAGGGTCAAGGTTGCCGGTTGGTTCATCGGCAAGAATAAGAGGCGGGTTATTGGCCGCAGCCCTTGCAATGGTGACCCGCTGTTGTTCCCCCCTTGAGAGTTTTCCTGCCGGGGTATTTTTTTTGTTAAATATTTTCAGCAGGTCCAGCAGGTAGCAGACCCTTTCTTGAATGGTCTTGGAATCTTTGTAAGCGACCTCCATGGCCATGGCCACATTTTCAAAAACAG
The DNA here is from genome assembly GCA_034659175.1 of Thermodesulfobacteriota bacterium. GTDB lineage: Bacteria > Desulfobacterota > Desulfobulbia > Desulfobulbales > DAOVYS01 > DAOVYS01. Next base: position 9,545 of record JAYEGR010000067.1, read on the forward strand.
TCCGTTCCGGCAAAAGCTTGAAATCCTGATAGGCCACGCCTAGCCGTCGTCTCAGACGTTGAAGTCGTGCCGGTTTTGTTTTGGAGATGTCGGCTCCGCCAACCTTGACAGATCCTCTTGACACTGTTTCAAGGCCGCTGATCAGTTTCAAGAGAGTCGTCTTGCCCGCCCCGCTCATGCCCGTCAGATAGAGCATTTCTCCCTTGGCAACAAAGAACGAAATATCCTTTAACGCCATCACGTCAGGCGGGTATACCTTGGTGACGTTAACCATATCCACCACTATTGGACTTTTATCCGACGACATCATATTTATTCTTAAAGAACTTTTTTCATTTTAGCATACTATCATAAGGTTCCCGTGATATACTATAATCGCGGAGGTCACCAGGAATGTTGAAGTTTTTTACTTCGAAATTCTATGGTTTCCTGTTTGATATTCACGTTATTTTAAGATGATTTGCTAATTCTCGTTTTTGTTAGCCTGACGGCTATGCGCCTGAGGGACGCTATTTTTTTCAAACCCTGAACCCTGAATCTTAGAACCATGAACCCTTGAACCCTTGAACATAGACTTACTTTAAGATTACCGCAGGTGAAAAAAAAATGACACTTTTTTTGTGAATGTTGTAAATAAAAAAAGGAGTTAAATGCTTTTACAGTATTTTTCTTGAAAAGGAAAAAACATGACCAGACCCATAAAATCCGTCCTTTGGCTGGATGACCCCCAGGCACCGTCTTCGGAACTCCCTAACATTCTCATTCGTAACGGCCTGCTGCTCTCAACCGGGCCAGGCCCAGGCAAAGGTTTGGAGATGCTGCAGGCAAACCGGTTCGATGTGGTCTTTATTCAACTGACCCGTGACCTGGAATATGAACCCCTTCTCCGTCAAATTTCCGACCTTGAAACGCCGGTCCCTTCCATTGTGGTTGCACGCGATCCATCAGTGTCTGAGGCGGTTTCCGTTATGCAGGCCGGCGCTGTAGCCTATATAGAACCGCCCCTGACTTCGAACAGCGTGACGTCAGCGCTTGACAAGGCTGCCATGGCTTGTGAATCCGCCCCAGGTTCGGTCGGTTTGCACTCCCGTGAGTCAGGTAGGAAACGTGGTTGCGTAAAAATTATCGGCAAGAGCAAGGCCATTAAGCACGTCTTTTTGCTTATAAAAAAATTATGCGATACGGACACCACTGTTTTGATACAGGGAGAGAGCGGAACAGGAAAGGAACTCATAGCTCAGGCATTGCACTACGAGGGCGAACGTAGAAAAGGGCCTTTTGTGTCTGTGAACTGCGGGGCAATTCCGGAAGAACTCCTGGAAAGCGAACTGTTCGGCCATGAAAAGGGCGCCTTTACCCACGCCATACGCACCAGGATCGGGCGCTTTGAACTTGCCCACGGAGGAACCGTATTTTTAGATGAAATCGCGGAAATGAGCCCAATGCTTCAGGTGAAGATCCTCAGAGTACTGCAGGATCACCAGTTTGAGAGAATCGGTTCCACTAAGACGATCAAGTCTGATTTCCGCGTTATTGCCGCTACAAACCGTGATCTTGAACAAGAGGTGAAAAAGGGCAATTTCCGTGAAGATCTTTACTACCGTCTTAATGTTGTAATGATCAAAGCGCCTCCGCTTCGCAACAGGATCTCGGACGTCCCGCTGCTTTTTGAGAACTTTATTGAAAAATTCAATCGTTCCGGGAAAAAGTCGATCAGTAAAATAGACCCTGATCTTATGCCCTATATGATAAAATATAGCTGGCCCGGAAACGTGAGGGAGTTAGAGAACACGATAGAGAGGATGGTGATCCTGGCATCCGGTAAACGGCTCACGATCGAAGACCTGCCCAGTCGTTTACTGAACTCTGAACCTATTAAATCGGGTGAAATCACGGAAATTCCCTCTGAGGGTTTTTATATGAGTGAAGTAACCGCGGAATTTGAAAAAAATATCATCATTCAGGCGCTTGACCAGACGAACTGGGTGAAGAACCGGGCAGCCAAGCTGCTGCACGTAAACAGGACTACTCTTCTTGAAAAAATGAAAAGGCACAACATGGGAGCACGGGAGAAGCGAATGATGAATGATGAATTATGAATGATGAAAAAAGCCTGGCTGAGTTTGCGCCTGTGCCAAAGGCTAAGGGCTAATTGCTAACCTCTTTTAATAACAGTTTGCATCGAAGATTATTATCCTGAAAATGTTCCCCTCCTATACGTTAAAACAGCTAAATTCCCACTCTTTATTTAGGCTGATGCTTCTGACCTGGTTGTCTGTTTTTTCCGCCGTCTCTGCATTTGCTGAAGATCCTCCGTCTACCGAAGGTGTGGGCCAACAAGTCACGAAACATCCTTGTGAGAGACTGTGGATGCGGGCCGAGACAGCGCTGGGCAAGGAAGACTTACTAAAAGCGGCCAAATTGTTTGAGGGAATACACAGCCGTTACCCTGACTCGAAAAAGGCCGAGGATGCCCTTTGGAGGGCTGCCGGCCTTCAAAAACAAATCGCTTCCGAGAGTGAAGCCCCCAACTGGGAGAAGACCAAGAACCTTTTCAGGATGTATGTCACGGATTACCCGGAATCCCCCAGGGCGCCCGAAGCCTATTTCGAAGTCGCAAACGCATACTATAATATGCGTTTTTTCCGAGAGGCTCTGACCTACTACGGACTTTTTAAGAAACGCTATCCTGATTCCCCTCTTATCCCGACAACCCGTTTTTGGCAGGCAAAGACGCTTTTTCAGATCGGTCGCCTGAATGAGTCGAAAGAGATCTTATTGAATCTAATTGAAACCAAAAATCCTGATTTTCAGATTAAAGCAGCTTTAGGGCTTGGCGAAATTGAGTTCAAAAATGAAAATTACATGCAGGCCCTGAAAACGTATGAAAACATCCTTGAAAAGTTCCCGGCATATCATTTAAAGGACCCTGAAATTCTTAAATTAATGGGCATAACCAACCTGAGAATAAAAAAGGAAAAACAGGGGCAAAAGCAGCTCTATCAATATCTGAATTTGGCCGAACGTTCCCCATACAAGGCCGAGACTCTCTTCGAAGTGGCGGAGAGTTATAGGAGAGAAGGCGATCATCTCACGGCCCAGGTCCTTTTCAATAAGGTGATTGATGAAGGAGGCAAGGAGGGGGTCGTGGTCTTAAGTCGTTTCAGGCAGGCACAGTTTTTAGATGATCCGAATCGAAAACTGCACGCACGGCAGAGGAAACCTGATCTTACAGACCCGGCCGGGGATTCTTTTTACCTGGCGGTTCTTGATGCCCGTTCTTCCGAAAAATTCGAACAGGAGGCACGCCTCGGTCTTTTGAAACGCTATATGGCGCGCAAGGATTACGATTCAGTTTATGACCTGGGAAATCTCTACGTGAGATACAAAAGCCAGGAATCGAAAAAAAAGCAAGTTTTTGATATGCTTGGACAAGTCCTGATACACCGGGCAGAGACATATCTTGAAAAGCAAAAATTTCAGGAAGTTTATGAACTATACAGGGATGAATACCGTAATGTGGCCGCATATACAAAGGGCCGCCTCCTCTATCTTGTCGGCCAGGCATTGGAATCTCTCTTTCTTCACGACCAGGCGGCGGTCATTTACTACCGGGCCTTAAGATTGCCCCTTACGGACGAGGAAAAGATAGATCTATATTATCGAAGAGCACGGGTCTATCTTGCTAAAAATGATCTGGTATCAGCAGAAAGACTTTTGAAATACCTGCGTGAAATTTACAACGGCAAAAAGCCTGAAGGCGAAATCCATTACTTGAGTGGAAGACTGCTGGAGGCCCGGTCAAAATATGAAGAAGCCTTGGCCTTTTATTCAAAGGCTGTCGAAGTTTTGACATTTCCTGATAAAAAAAGCACGTATAATGATGCGCGTCTTAGAATGCTTTTTAACCTGGAAAAATATGACAAGGCCTCAGCGGCCTTGACAGAGGCGGTGAAGGAAAAAAGGATGACCCCAGAGGAACTTCAGAGATGGTATGCAAAGCTTGGCGACATATTTTTTAAGCATGACAACCTTAAACAGGCAGCGGATGCATACCTGGCCGGCATGGATGAAAAGATGCCCGGAGATGGGGAACCGGCGCAGAGAATTCACCTGCACTTAGGTGATCTATATTTAAAGATGGGAGATCCGGACAAGAGCATATCTTATTTTGAAAAGGCCAGAGAGGGGGCTGATTCCATGATGCGGAAGATGGCGGAAGAACGGTTGAATCAACTAGATATCGATCAGTCATTATCTAAATTGAATTGAAGTGAATCGGGTAACCGTTCACCAGGGCAAACGCATGAAATCTACGCTCTGGAAATTTGAGCATGAGATTGTCATGAGGCACAGAATATGAAAAGACTTCCCATAGGGATACAAACATTTCGTGATATCGTTCAAAACGATTATCTTTACGTTGATAAGACAAAAAAATTATTCGATCTGGTGAGTAATCCCAAAGGTGTATATTTTTTTTCCAGACCGCGAAGATTCGGGAAGAGCCTTTTGATCTCCATGTTGAATGAGATATTTGAGGGTGAGAAGGAACTGTTTAATGGTCTTTGGATATACAAGGCTGATTATGCGTGGAAAAAGCATCCTGTTGTAAGGATTGATTTCAGCAAATCAAAGGCAAGAAACGACAGTGAATTGATAAATTATATCGTGTATCAGCTTGATAAAATAGCTTTGCAATATGGAATCAGGCTTGAGCAAACACAGTATGATATTAAGTTTGACGAGCTTTTGACTAAACTGAGTGGAATCAATAAAGTCGTTGTTCTTATTGACGAATATGATAAGCCGATAATTGACAATATTGAGAACAAGGATCTGGCTGTTGAGCTTCGTGAGATATTAAAGGGCTTTTATACTATCATCAAGGCATGTGATGAACATATCCGGTTTGTGCTTTTAACCGGGGTGAGCAAATTTTCCAAGGCAGGGGTTTTCAGCGGGCTGAACAATCTAAAAGATATTTCTATGAATGCCGGATATTCATCGCTTCTCGGAATAACCCTGCAAGAAATGGAGAGTTGTTTTAAAGAGCATATAGATCAGCTTTTAGAATCCGAAGAAGGTATTAATAAATTCGAACTGATTAAAAAGATAACATACTGGTACGATGGTTTTTGCTTTAGCCGGAGCTGTGAAAAGGTCTTTAATCCGTTTTCAATGCTTCTTTTGTTCGACAACGCAGAATTTGGCAATTACTGGTTTGAAAGCGCAACACCAAGTTTCCTTATTAAGCTGATAAAGGAAAAGAGCTTTGATATCAAAAAAATACAGGGGTTAGAGGTGAGGGAGGAAAATTTTAGCACCTATGAAATAGAGAGTTTGTCCGCTGTTCCGCTTCTATTTCAGACCGGTTACCTGACAATTAAGGAATACGATAACGATTTTATGACCTACAGGCTGGGATATCCGAATTTTGAGGTAGAAAACAGCTTTCAGTATGCCCTCCTGAGGAGTTACAGCTATACAGAGACAAACGGCTATTTGGTCAGCCTGATTCGATCGCTTCGAAATGACGATTTTAATGCGTTTTTCGAAACGTTAAAGGTTTTTTTTGCCGATATCCCATACGATCTTCACATAGACATGGAAAAATATTATCAAACAATTTTTTATCTGATATTTTCTCTTATCGGCTTAAAAGTAGAGGCGGAAGTAAAAACAAACAAGGGGCGGATAGATGCCGTTATTATTGATAAAGATATCTACATCTTTGAGTTTAAATTCAATGGGGATAAAAATAAAGCATTAAGGCAGATCAACGATAAGAAATATTTTGAAAAGTATCAGGGGGCGGGCAAGGAGACTTATCTCTTTGGCGTTGAGTTTGCGGACAGGAATGTTGGTGAATGGGTGGTTGAGAAGATATGACCTTAGAGTTGGCTCAAAAAGAGGGAAAAAAGGGACGTCTATTTGCGTATATACGGGGCAGGTCTTGAAAAATCACTTTTGTGCCCGCCTTGAAAAGTCTTATGTTTCAAGACCTTACCCCGACTCTGACAGCAGACTTTTGACCCGACCCCCCCCGACCCTGGCCCCATAAACTTCAGCAAGCACGCCGGCGATGACACCGCTACGCTGTTATAGTAAACCTATGTGAGCCGGACTGATCCGCACCCCAAGGGCACTTCCGTTGGGCGCGTGCAGGTAAGCGAGCCTGCGAGACTCCGGATGGGGGGAACCGCCTGAGCACGATTACGGTTTGAAGATATGAATAAGGATGTATTCAGCAAGTCCTTTTGCAATCACCTTATGTCCTTGCCTTGTAAAACAGGAAGCGCCGTGCTCAAAAAGCAATCCTTTATCTTTTATACTTAAATCATCAGAGATCGTTTCGGCAGTGTCGAAATAGAAGACATCATCCTCAAGAGAATATTTTTTCTTGACCTGATTTATTGACGCCATCCATTTATTTTCATACCGGTTGTTTCTATTTTTTTGAGCGCTGCCCATTATCAGTACCGGAATCTTATGCCTGACTGCTATCTCAACCATTTCAGAAATATTCCCGTCTATTACATGATTCCATTTCTTCCGGTTGTCATTATTCTTAACAGCCTCCTCAAAATCGGATACTGTAGGGTTGTTGCCAGGTCCGGAACTATTGTTTCCTATTTTGTCAGCGTATATTTTTTTTAAAATAACAATGGACCGGCTCATGAAGAGCAGTTTGTTAAGTCCGGTATAGAGTCTGTCTCTGCAATCATGATAGAGTTCGTCTGTGTATTCGTCTCTTCCGTCTATGTCCAATATCATCAGATCCGGCCTGTGCGGAATTACTTTTTCAAGCATTAATAACAGTCGCGTGGAACCATATCCAAACGCGGAGAAATTTGTCACCGTACATATTTTTTCGGGTACGGATGAGTTGATAAGATCTTCCAGAAAAGCCGGGAAATTGTTGTCTTTTGAACCCCTGGTTGCGGCATTGCCAAAGACAAATATTCGACACTCCTTTTCTCTTTTATTTATTTCCAAATACTGTTCCCTGATACCGCAATATTGTGTCCGATAGAAAACCAGCTTGTTCTCTCTGCTTGTGACGAGTTGACTTCCAAAGTCATAGCCGTAATTGTAGTTTGGAAGAAATGACCCGTACAACCGTTCTCCGATCACCGAGGGACTCCAAAGCAGACGGATCGCTATCTCGATCGCAACAAAAAAAAGAAGGCCCCACACAACAACATATGGGAGTTTTTTAGAATCGAAAGTAAATGAATTCCTGTCCACCACTAACTCCGCCTATGAGTAATAAACAAAGGCAAATAAAATAGAACATCCCTCTCACAGGGGTATTGGCCCTTAGAACTATCATCAGATCGTTTTTCAAATACTGAAAGGATTGAACTATAAGCAATATTCCGAGAAAAAAGACCATCTGCAGGATAATTGATATTTGTCCCACGTCCCTGGTAAGATCAAAATGAAAGAGCATACCATGCAACATATGAAATGCCTGACTCATCGATTCCGCCCTGAATATAAGCCAGCCAAGACATACTATATGAAAGAAGAAAACCACTTTTACGAAAAACCACGATTTTGCTATTATGACATTCTTGGGTGTACTGATTTTTGAAAGAAGCGGCTGAAGCAGTTTGTGTATAATTTGAAGTAATGCGTGATATGCTCCCCACACTATAAAGGTCCAGGCGGCGCCATGCCAGAGACCGCACAAAAGCATTGTTATCGCAAGATTGCGGCAGGTATTCATTTGCCCATTCCTGTTTCCGCCAAGAGGGATGTAGAGGTAGTCTCTGAACCACGTTGAGAGGCTTATGTGCCATCTTTGCCAGAAATCCTGCGGGTTCACGGCAAAATATGGGAGATTGAAGTTGACCATCAGATCAAAGCCCATACATTTTGCCAGTCCACGTGCTATGTTGGAATATCCGGCAAAGTCACCGAATATCTGAAATGCAAAGGCATATAAAGCGAGGAGTACTCTCACCCCGTCATACGGTCCGCTGGATGAAAAAACAGGATCAACCATCCGTGCCAGGTTATCGGCGATAAATACTTTCAGGAACAATCCCCAGAATATCAGATAACATCCCTCATAGAATTTGTCCACAGTGAGTTTGCGGGGCAAAAGCATTTGTGGGAGAAGGTTTTTTGCCCTTTCTATAGGCCCTGCGACAAGTTGTGGGAAAAACGATACAAAGAGCGCAAAGTCCAGGAATTTTCTCGTGGGGTTAAGCTCCCCCCTGTAGATGTCTATACTGTAACTTATTGTTTGAAACGTATAAAAAGATATCCCTACAGGAAGAATTATATTCAAAAAGATCGGATCAGGGGGAAAGCCGAAACCATTTAACAGGGCATACAGGTTCTCGGTAAAGAAATTAAAGTACTTAAAAAATCCAAGAATCGTCAAGTTAGAACAAATACTGACAAACAGGAATAACTTCCTTTTTTGTTTCTCTCTTGATTCGTATATCTTCAGGCCGCAGAAGTAATCAACAACTGTAGATATGGCAATGAGTGATAGAAATCTCCAATCCCAGCATCCATAAAAAATATAACTTGCAACAAGCAGCAGCCGGTTCTGTCCTTTGTGATTAAGGAACAGATAGAGCAGATAAACGATTGCAAAGAAAATCGCAAATTGCATGGAATTGAAGAACATCAGGCCCCTCCGGCAATCAGCCGATTATTTTAATCTTGATTTGATCCATGCATAGATACTTTGGGCAATTTGGTCATATCCGAGTTCATTGGTGTGAACAGCCAGGCTTCCGTACCCGTTAACGACATCGAGATTCAGGCCTGTGGGCACGACGTAAATATGATCATTTTCCTTATTATCGAAGTGTCGTACCTCTCTTTCCAACAAGCGACGCTGGATTTTTCTCCATCCTAATCTGGTGTGTTCAGAGCCATAGATGTTCTCAAAGGACTCGTCTTTTATGCTGGATGGGATTGTGAGGCATACCCCTATATCGGCTTCAGGTAATTCTTTCCTTAAAGCTTTTAGAAACCTGTCGGCATTGTGAAGCATTAGACGAAGCTTATCATTTAGTTCTGCTGTCATTTTGTGATTCACATAAAAAGTGTCATTCAGGCCGAGCATAATAGTAATGATGTCCGGTCTATTGCCGTCACAGTATTCATCCAAATACTTTTTGATTTTTATTTTACCATCATAAACAAAGGGGCTTTGCTCAGCGCCGGTCATGGATTCCCATGTCAGGGCCCCGTAACCCTCGTGAGCAACATTGTTCTCCATTTTATTGGAACCTAACATATATAATGGCGGATCATTGTTTTGCTTGAACATTTCTGAAATTTTTCCAGGGCAATCGCCTGATTTAGTTTGACTGTCCCCAATCATCAACAGATAAACAGGCCGGATCCTCTTTGATTTGCTTGATGCAACATGGAGCAGACTGTGAACTGTGCAAAGTTCATTATTCTTGTTGTCAGAGAGAGTGATTGAAAAGTCATGATCTCCCAAGTCCGAAGCCGCCGGGATGACAACCCAGCGATCCTGCTCAACAGCGCCTATGTCGCAAACAACATGAAAATCGTATGCGTTTGTCTCTTGTGAGAGTATAATGTTATCAAAATAAACAGCCATCTCCTGACCCTGCACAGCATATATTTTTGCCGGCAATGCAACGAGTGTATCAGTATCAGTCTTCCCGCAACCCGAAGATAACGAAAGTATTGCCAGTAGAATTGATGCAACAGAAAGTATCCTTTGCATTATTCCCTCCTTATACGTAAATATTCAGCAGCACTCCACAGGAAGGAGATCAGGCTATCCAGCATACCGATATGTATAGTTATCAGTCTGCTTACTTCCCTGTGAAGCGCCCCGCAGAAAGTGCCCTTGGGGTGCGCTGCTAAACATTTACAATTTGGTTGTTCAGCTGTTTTTCGGCATCAAGCCGAATATTTACCCTTATACTTTATATGACTTATTACAATCTATCATGATTAATGATAACAACTCAAATAATAATAGTTGACGGCGTCGTAAAAAAACGCTTTCTGTTGCGTTGGGTTTCGCTTCACTCAATCTGCCTCTGCTATTTGCCCTTCTCGCGCCTTGCCATGCCGGGCGCCTTAACACCTGAACGATTTTTTTACGACAGTACCATAGTTGGTGACTTCAAAATATTTGCCAATTTCGGCCAAAGCTTTGTTGGTAGATTTCGGGAAGGACGAATATTGGAGAAGTAAGGCATATGAACCTGGTTTAAAAAATATTTTTGCACAAAATAACCTTTCTTTTTAACCATTTTTGTGTATAATCCCTGGAAGATGTTTCCTGTTCTCCTTGACCTGTTCCTAATGCACTGAAAAACATATCCGTGAAGAGCTAATGTATCGCAAGGCCCTGCATGACCTTATTGACTGGAAGGATCGCCCGAGCCGGAAGCCGCTTATTATTCGAGGGGCTCGGCAGGTCGGTAAGACCTGGCTGATCCGGGAGTTTGCCGGCCGATTCGACAACCTGGTTGAGATTAATTTTGATAAGCATCCGGAAAAGGCGCAGCTTTTTGCCGGTAGAGATATCAACAGATGCCTGCAACTTCTACAGATTGACAGTGACACTGAAATTTTCCCCGGTAAAAGCCTGCTTTTCCTTGATGAAATTCAGGCGGCGCCGGAGTTGCTGCCTCTGTTGCGCTATTTCTATGAAGAGCGACCGGATCTCCATGTCATAGCAGCCGGCTCTCTGCTGGAATTCCTGCTGGCGGATCATGATTTTTCCATGCCGGTGGGCCGGGTGGAATATCTGCATCTCGGTCCCATGGACATGGAGGAGTTTCTCCTGGCGCTGGGGCAGGAGAGAATGGTAAATTTTTTAAAAGATTACTCCCTGGATGATCCAATTCCCGAGTCCATTCATCTTTCCCTGCTCAACTCATTAAAGCTTTTCTGGATTATCGGGGGCATGCCGGCCGGGGTTGCATGGTATGGCAACTCCGGTAAACTTGCCGAGGCGATTCGTGAACATGCGATTATCCTGCAAACCTATGAGGATGATTTCAGTAAATACCGGAAACGGGTTTATCCGCAAAGATTGCGTAAGGTCTTCAGACGGATACCTGCCTTGGTCGGCGGAAAGCTCAAATATGTGCGGCTTGACCCTGAAGAGCGGTCAAGGGAGCTTGCCGACAGCCTGCACTTGCTCGAAATGGCGCGAGTCATCTACCGGGTAAGACATAGCGCCGGAAATGGCGTGCCCCTGGGGGCCGAGGCCAAGGAACGCGACTTCAAGCCTCTTTTTCTGGACACCGGGCTGGTTTCAACTTCACTCGGCCTCAGTCTGCCCGGTTTGGAAATGGCGGACGATCTGCTCATGGTGAATAACGGCGCCCTGGCCGAACAGTTTATTGGCCAGCATCTTCTATACGGCGGGCCAAGCTATGAGAAGCCGCAGCTTTTTTATTGGAACCGGGAACAGAAAAGCTCCAGCGCGGAAGTGGATTATCTGATCACACACGAAGACAAGGTCGTGCCGGTTGAAGTGAAGGCCGGCAAAACCGGGTCCTTGAAATCCCTGCAGGTTTTTGTGGCGGAGAAAAAAGTCCCGGTGGCGCTCAGGTTCAATGCCATGCCGCCATCATGTTCCATGCAAGAGACCAGAGTGGCTGGAAAAGAAAAAGTCCCTTACCTGCTCGTTTCTCTACCGCTCTACCTTGTGGGCCAGGCCAGACGTCTGATCGCCGCTGGCATTCAGAAAAGGAACCATAAATAATTAACTACTAACTGATCGGGTAGTTGCTTACTTATTTGAATGTCCCCAAAAATAATTATAATTTGAATTGGCTTTCATGTATGGTAAATTTCAAATGCCTTTCTGTGATCCAAAAATTATTATTTGGATATACCAATGATGCTGGATCTATGCGTGGATGCGCGGCAGGGAGGTAACCCACCAATGTTCCAGTACGGTTATCTTTTTTGTCAATGGCTTTCTAACAAAAAAATGTTCGACTTTGTTTTTGAAGCAAACTATTTAATTTCGAGCAATATTTAAGTATTAACGCCGACCGGTTTTTACGGCAACAGGAGGGTGCGGAAATGAGCATTTTGGAAGGCGTGGGATTAGAGTTTAAGGAGTCGATGTCCGGCCACCTGGGCGTGGACGAACCGAGCCTGCCAAGGGATCGAAAATTGGGAAGGAGCGCAAGACCCCGATCCGCTTCGACGTGCAGATCTTTATTGTTGACTTGAGTCGCTTTTTTGCCCATAGGGCATTATGTTCTATATTTTCTGCTTTTTGGGAATGCTCCCCTTATTAACTGCACATAATTTTTTTTGTGCACATAATGCCAATTATGTGCAGGTGAACATAATTGGCAATGCCAGATCATATGTGATAATTTCCTAAATCGGCTCATATTTTGCTCCTTTGTGTAAAGTTGTGGGGACAGCCTGGCAAAAGAGTAATTTATGAGCTGTGTTTGTTCAACTGGCAGAGCCGTTGAACTCTGACCATGCCCAGAGGGCGTGGCTTTCTAATATTGAGTAAATTTACGGTAAAAGGAACATTATGATTCCCGGCAGGCGTTGGGCAGTTCGCGACCGTTATGGCAATGAAATTTTTTTGACTCATGAACGATGGGAACACATTGTTGAACCGTTTAACCATCCCGAAATGGAGGCGTATGAAGAACGTCTGAAAGAGACAATTCGAGCGGGTAAGCGGAAACAAGACTCCTTGAACCCACAAAAATACCGATACGTTAAGGTGTTTGATGGGTTGGCGGAGGACAACACGCACATTATCGCTATTGTGCTATTCAGATTTAGTGAAGGCCAAGCGGGTAAACCAGTTACTAACAACTACATTGTAACAGCCTATCAAAAAGAGATAGGATAAAGGCATGACTATGAAAAAGCCAATATTCAACTATGATGAAATAAGCGATACCCTGTATGTTTCATTTGAGCCTGGCGAGAAAGCGACAGGTATCGAGTTGAATGAGCACATTTTGCTGCGCATCAACATAAATGAGCGAAGAGCGATAGGTCTGACCTTTCTGGAATATTCCCTCTTGGCTCAGAAGACCGAAGTCGGCCCGCGTAGTTTTCCTCTCACAGGTCTTTCCGAACTGTCGGAGGAACTGAGAGAAATTGTACTTTATATTCTGTTGCGTCCACCGGTAAGCGACATTTTTTCTTTGTCAACATATACCCCTTCAATTGTAGAAGCCATTCCAATCATATCGTTACATCCGGTGGCAATCGCTGCTGCATGAAAGAATAAAAAGGTCATCTACTTTTGACCCTTGGTTGATTCGGGTTGGAAATTAAAAATGGTCTTGCATTTACACTGGGCTGAAATTATAAATATATTTAAAAAGAGTTAATAAGGGTCAAAAGTAGACCCCTTTATGACCTTTTTCAGTTACATGGGACAGTGAAATGGTGAAATCAGGGAATAATATACATACAATAGATTTGCAACATCTCAGTAGGCGCGATGTTCTGTGGTTGCTCGGTCTGGCCGGTGGTTCTATGTTGACCTCCGGGGTGCTTGGTGGCTGTGCCGTTGATCCGGTTACCGGGGAGCAGCAGTTGATGTTCATGTCGGAGTCGCAGGAGATTGCCCTGGACAGAGAGAGGTCACCGCACCAGTTTTCCGCCGATTACGGTCCGGCGCAGGACAAACGGCTCTCCTCGTATCTTGATCAGATTGGACATGACCTCTCCACTCGATCACATCGGCCCAAAATGCCCTATTCTTTCCGGGCGGTTAACGCCTCTTATATCAATGCCTATGCCTTCCCGGGCGGCTCCATTGCCGCCACCCGCGGCATCCTGCTGGAACTAAATAACGAAGCGGAGTTGGCCGCATTGTTAGGGCACGAGATCGGTCACGTCAATGCCCGTCACGCTGCGGAACGGGCGACCAAGGGCATTATTGCCACCACTCTGGTCTCCGGGGCTGCCACCTACGCCAGCACCACCGACTACCGGGACTATGCGGGATTGGTGCAGAGTTTAGGGGGAGTCGGCGCCGGGGCGCTGCTCGCCCATTACAGTCGGGAAAATGAGCGGGAGGCCGATGCGCTTGGCATGGAGTACATGACGCGCGCCGGCTACACCCCTGATGGCATGATCGGCCTGATGGAGACGCTCACAAAACAGGGCCGTAATAAACCTGGCGCCATTGAAATGATGTTTGCCACCCATCCTATGAGCACCGAGCGCTACAATACGGCACGGCAGAGGTCGCAAACTCAGTATGCCCGCTTCATGCAACAGCCGGACAACCGGGAACGCTACATGGATTATACCGCCGATCTGCGCCGGATCAGGGGAGCGGTAACCGCTATGCAGGATGGAGAAAAGGAGATGCGCCGCAAGCGTTATCGAGACGCTGAAAACCATTTTGACCATGCGCTGCAGATAGCGCCGGAGGATTACGCCGCATTGGTCATGATGGCTAAATGCCAGGTGGCCATGAACAGGCCCGACCGGGCCGGACAGTATACCGAACAGGCCAGCCTTATCTGTCCGCAGGAGGCCCAGGCCCGACATGTTTTAGGAATCAGCATGATCATGAACAGACGGTTCGGGCAGGCTAATCAGGTGTTCAGCAACTATGAAGAGATGTTGCCGGGCAACACGGATACTGTTTTTTTCAAGGCCCTGTCACTGGAGGGCATGCAGCGGCAACAGGCCGCCGCCAGGGAGTATTACCGCTATTTGCGCCTGGTCAATTCCGGCCCTCAGGCCCGGCACGCCCACAATCGCTTGATTGACTGGGGATATCTAAGCCCGGACCGATAGGTGTTTTGGCAGGCTTTCCGGCGGATCAGCCCTTGATGATGTCAACAAGTATTATCTTGTACAAAGTTATTTTTTGTCATTAAAGTCTCCCATTGGCCTCTTATCTGAAGTCTCCCTGCGATTAAATGTAAATTTATTTCTGAGCAAACCTTGAGCCGTGCCAGTGGACGCTTACACCGTTTTTTGGGGAGAAACTGCCTGAGCCCTTTGAATGTAATTAGACCTAATTTATTCTTGACCATAATGGAGAAAGCTATTACGGTAACACGAAACTTAAAATGGTGTTACCGTCAGGAGGTTCGGAAATCGGTTGACAGGTTAATAATCGCGTTTCTGCGTGGTATGGATACGGCAAACCCGGATGAGCAGCGCTTGTTGGAAAGTGAAAGGCTTTTCTTTAAACGATAACTGGTTGGGATGTTTTTTTTATCATCCGGTAATACTTTTTTGAAATTTGTAATAAAAAAACAAGGGGCTTTAGGGATGTGGACATAAATAACTTACCCATCTACCATCTCATCTTCAGGCCATCTTCGATCAAGTAACCACTTTTAAAATCCTCAACGTAGCCCGGCTATGCCTGCGGTTTTAAAAATGGTTACTTGATTGAACCTGACCTAAATCTGAGCGCTATATGGGTAAGTTATTTATGTCCACATCCCTTAGTCCCCCGCTCAACAAACAATCGCTATTCTAGCTGTAAGGCATTTGAAGAAATCAATTTATTCACACAGGATTTTTTGGATTTTGTTCCTTGCGCTTTTTTTCTGTCAGCTTGCGTCAAATACGATCTTGGCCGGTCGTGCTTTTGCTGAGGGGAAAAAGGTTGAAAAGGATATTGACGGTGACGGGAAGATTGACCAGATCGCCTTTTTTGACGTTAAAGGCAAGATCGAAAGGCTTGAAATCGACAGCAACAAGGACGGTCTCATGGATCGTTTTCAGTATTACAGGTCTGAAACCTTGGTCAGGATCGAAAGAGATACGGATTTAAATCAGCGGATTGACTGCAGTGACTTTTTTGATAAGGGGAAAAGAACCAGGCAGGAGAGGATCAGCGAGTCAAACAAGGTTTACAGGATCACTTTGTTTGATGAAAACGAGCAGCCCTTTCTAATGAAAAAGGATACTTCGGATAACGGCAATTTTGACACATTTTATTACTTTAAAGAGGGAAACCTTGTCTCTTCTACCAGGGATACGGATGAAAACGGAAAGGTTAATGTCTGGCAGAAGTATAAGGATAATAAACCAGTTAAGCAAAAGGTGGATAATGATGAGGACGGGAGATTTGAGAGGATAGTTCTGTATGACACGGAAGGACTTCCCAAGAGAAGTAGTCATGACCTTGATAGGGATGGAAAATTTGAGACCTTTCGCTTTTATCAAAAGGGTGAACTCGTAAAGCAGCAAAAGGATGCCGATCTTGACGGGATAATGGATTCCGTCACCGGTTTTAAGGATACCCTGCCGATTGATCGGAAAAAGGATTCAAACCTTGACAAAGAGTTTGATATCTTTACAACCTTTAAAAACGGTAAGCCTCTTATCCGGAACAAGGATAAAAATTTTGACGGTAAAATTGATTACTTTGCCAAGTTTGACCGGAAAGGCCTTGTTAAGGAGATAAAAGAAGATACAAAATATTCCGGACATATAAACAGACTTAGTTTGTTTGAAAAAGGAGAATTGATTCGTGTGGAATATGATGCTGACGGCGACCGTTTTTTTGAAGTCGTTTCTTTTTTTAAAAACAACAAAATGCATCTTCAAACCAAGGATTCAAACCGTGACGGAAAAGCGGATATAAAAATATTTTTTAATGCCAGGGAAGAAAAGCAAAGGATTGAAAGCGATACGAATTTTGACGACAAAATTGATACCCGGCAGTTTTATAAACATAATCGGATTACAAAGCTGGAAAAAGACGAAAATGGAGACAACAAGGTTGACTTAAGAATTTTTTACAAAAAAGGTTTAAAGGAAAAATTGGTCAAAGACAGCGATTATGACGGTTACTTTGAAATAACAGAGTTGTTTAACAACACTAAATGGTCCATGATATTGGAACACGATACAAACAGGGATGGCAACGCCGAGGCCCGATTTTTTTATAAGGATGGAGTGTTAAGGGTAAAAGAGATCGATGAAGACGGGGATAATCGTCTTGATCTTAAGGAATATTATAATAAGGACGGCAAACTGTTTAAGAGTGAGGAAGACTTTGGTGATACCGGAGAATTGAATATTGTATGGTTTTACGATGATTCAGAAAAACCATTCAGGGCGGAAAAGGATGATAATGGCAACAATCAAGTGGACACCTGGTTTTTTTATGATGATAATGGCCGGTTAACATCTGTTGAAGAGGATACCAACAAAGACGGCATTCCTGATATCTGGGAAAAATATGATGAATCCGAAGCACTGGTCTTGCGGGAAAAGGACCTGGATTTTGACGGCACGGCCGATATTACTGATTACAAGGCTGACTGATCCCCAAAGTGGATTACCCCGGTAATTCGCGATAAACCAAACATTTACAGCTTGGTAGTTTTAGCTATTTTCCGGCATCAAGCCGAATATTTACTTTTAATAAGGTCTGAGATTAAAGAAGATGGATAATATGATTGGGTTTTTATCAAAAGGCGGAGTGCTTGTGGTTCCGATTTTGCTTTGTTCTGTTTTTGCTCTGGCCATTTTTTTCGAACGGCTGATACGCTTTGCTGGGATGCGAAGCCGAGGGGCGGGGCTTGCGGAAAAGGTCGCAGGACTGCTTATGGGTGGAGGTGAACAGGAGGCGCTGAAAGTTGCAGAGGAAAGCGATTCGCCCATGGGGCGCATACTGGCCCAGGCCATGGAAGTAAAAGACGGGGACAGGGAAATACTGAAAACAGTGATTGTGAATGCCACTGATGAAGAGGTAAGAAATCTTTCAACCTATGTCCAGGCGCTGGCTACCATCGGCAATATTACACCTCTGCTCGGCCTTTTGGGAACAGTCATAGGTATGATCAAGGCCTTTATGGTGATTCAGCAAATGGGCGGTAAAGTCAACGCGGCAATTCTTGCCGGTGGTATCTGGGAGGCTATGCTCACTACGGCCCTTGGTTTGGCTGTAGCTCTGCCCACCATGGTAGCCCATAGTTATCTGGTGGCATGTATAGATAACTATGAAGCAAGACTTCAGAATGGATCTGTGACCTTTATAAAGGTCATCACCTAGGAGGCTGTCCTGGGAATAGGAAATCAAGATGCTGTTTCACAGAAAAAAAAGAACCCCTTATCAGATACAGATGCCGCTTACATCTTTGATAGATATTATTTTTATGCTGCTGATCTATTTTCTTCTGACCACCAATTTCATGGTGGATGAGGGGATAAAAATTAAACTTCCTCAGGCTAAAGCCGCAGCACCCCAAACACAGCAGGAAATAACGGTTTTCGTGGACCAACAAGGCCGGGCGTTTTTGTTAAACAAACATGTTCCCGAGGATATGCTTTTTAAAAAGTTGAAAGAGATGATCAAAGGGCAAAAAGACAGACTCGTGGTGATTAAGGCCGACCGGTCTGTTGTGTTAAACAAGGCCGTAAAGGTTATGGATATTGCCAAGGCTGCAGGCGCGGCAAGGCTGTGTCTTGCCACGGAAAAGGATTTTTAGTGCCTTAGTAGTAATTTTCTTGTTTTTTGTGGCAGAAAAACTCCGAAGTTATTTGTGACTCCTGCTGTGCCACATGTTTTAAGGCACTTATCCAGGACCTTTAAAAATTTCCAGTTTATCTGGGTTAGTTCGTGAGATCCATGTATTACGGCAAAAGAACACCAAACCGGCTCATGCATGGCCTGATCGGCATCTCTTTAGTTGTTCATCTGCTTATATTCATGCATGTTTCGGGAATATACCGATCTGAAGTATTGTCTTACATAGAATTGACAATGATGGATGTTTCAAAACCCTTTAGAAGATCAATTCCGCAACCCAGGATGAGACACAAGACCCCGAAAATCCAAAATATTAAAAAGCTGAATATTCAAAAACAACATATACCCCATATAAAAATCGATCCGGTGCAAAATAATTTGGCTGATACCCTTATGGAAAATATCAGCCCCCTTGATATCCCTGACAGTTTCAGCCACAATATTTCAGACTGGAATCCTGACGGTATTGATGGCTTTGATACAACCAATGACTATTTTGAGATGCTGAGGCTCAAGATTGAAAGCCATAAAAAGTATCCCGATTCCGCCAGATTAAAACATATCGAAGGAAGGGTTAAGGTTCGTTTTCTGATTACAACAGACGGCATGATATCATCATTAACAATTGTAAAACACGCAAGACACCGCAGCCTTGATATGTCTGCATTAAATGCGGTAAAAAATGCCGCGCCTTTCCCAAGACCGCCGGCAGGTCTGTTTAACGGGCCGCTTTATATGGAGATAAGCATTGTATTTGAGTTGACGTAAATGTTCGAAAAAAGGAGATGTGAAAAATTTAAAAGGCAAAACACATCAAAGCAAACAAAAAAAGTTGGGAAACAACCAAACTCCGCCAAGAGATAGCAAGTTGTTTCCCCCTGGAAATAAGGCTCCTCGGATGAGGAACGCCTCAGTCCTATGTATATCCCTAATGCCTTACTTCGGTCAAACTCTTTTAGTTTAAATTCCGAGTCTATCCTTTCCATCACCAAAAAACTTCTTACAATACACTTAAAAAGGAGAATAATTATGCGAAAAATCTGTTTAATAATAATAACCTTAGCCTTTTGGGTGCTTATGCTTCAAACGAGTTGGGCACATGATTACTGGATCATGCCGGAAACATTTCAGCCCAAACAAAATTCCATAGTAGAGGTTAGCTTTACATCCAGCCATAAATATTTTGAAAACGATGAAATACCGGATATTACAAAATTCAGACTTCTGCTCATTACCCCTCACGGTAAAGAGATACCACTCTCCTATTCCAGGGTAGGTCATAAAGCTGCGTGGGCTGCGGTTCCTATTTCCGGTGAGGGGACATATCTGATCTGTGCCGTGACGACCGTACCGAATTATTTTACTAAGACTACAGACGGCTGGAAACCCGGCCGAAAAAGTGAGTTTCAAAATGTGGTGCAAAGTGGCCGGTATGTCAAATCGGTTAAGACTTTTTTGACGGTGGACAAGTCCTCAAATTCTTACAAGAAACCGCTTGGACATCCTATTGAGATCTTACCCCTGAAAAATCCATCGGATCTCAAGGCAGGGCAGACGCTTTCGGTACTGGTTATGTATCAGGGCAAACCGGCCCGGGATGTGCCTGTGTCCGGCATCTATGAAGGTTATAAACCAAAAAATCATTCCGATCAACCGGTGAAAACAAAAACCGACGAAAATGGGATTGCTCAAATAAAGCTGGATCATCCAGGGAAATGGGTGATCTATGCAAAGCATGAAATCAAGACTCCGGATAATTCTTATGCTGATTATGAAAATTATCGTCCTTATATGATGTTTGAAATCAAGCAATAGCCCAAACTCAAGTGGAAAGGAGAGGAAGAATGAAAAAAATGCGTATCTTTGTTTTATTGCTGGGTGTTTTGGTATTTGTGATCCCTTGTTTTAGTTTTGGGGATGAGGGAAAAGAAGGGGTCGTCAAGTTAGAGGATATCACAGTGAAGGGCGAGGCCATGCCTTATTCCAGTGTCCCCGGCACAGTGAATGTTGTAGGTTCGGAACAATTTGAGGACTTCAGGCTACATAGGCCTATTGACATTCTCAAAGAGGTTCCGGGTATGGAAGTCGGCAACTACAATATGGGAGGGGTGGCCAATGTTTTTTCCATAAGAGGATTTGGCGGCGCCGGTCATGGTGGCGATGGGGCCATATACATAGATGGCATTCCATTAAATGAAGGCGAGTCTCACGCAGACGGCTACGCGGATATGAATGTCATCATACCGATGGAAATTGAACGGCTTGAGGTCTATAAAGGTCCATGTTCAGCCCTGTTCGGTAATTTTGCCCGGGGGGGAGCCCTTTCTTTACATACCAAAAAAAGAGGGACTTACAACCGGATCAAAGCTGAATACGGCAGTTACGATACTGTCGATGTTCAGGGGGCTTTCGGGATTGTGTTCGGCTCTTCTTTATACAACAATACGGCTGTCCAGCTTTACAATACAGATGGCTACCAGGACAACCAGGAATGGCTCAAAGGAAATTTTTCGACCAGTTTTACATATGATGTGACGCAGAATTTGGATGTCGGTCTCTCTTTTCGTTTCCACGGATCGGACTGGGATGCTCCCGGCTATATTCCCAAAGAGCAATTCGACGACCAAGATAAAATCCGAGACCAGGCGGTCAATGCCGAAGACGACGGAGGTGAAAAGCAATTTCGCACACAGCAATTGAACCTGGGATACAGCTTTTCTGAAGACCTTCGGCTCCTTTTTTGGGCATACTCCACCCAGCAAGATTTTACGCGTTTTGCTAAGTTTGGATATACCGTCGGGGGACAGACTGAAAGAAATTATGATCGAACGGTTTATGGCACGGGTACGAGCCTGAACTTTGACACACAGTTGGCTTCATTTCCCATTGTCGGTGTCTTGGGAGCGGAGTATTACTGTGAAGACACGGACTGGAAACGATGGGCCACGAGCAACCGGGTCAGAATAGCTCAAACTGAAGACAGAAAGTTCAATATTGAAACCATTTCTCTTTTTGCGGAGGCGGACATGGAAGTATCCCGGTATTTTCGTCCGCACATGGGACTACGCTACGACGATTTTGACGGCGATTATGAAAATCGTGACCCGGCTACTGCGGGTTTTGATCGGGACATGCAGAGTTACGATCATCTGAGCCCAAAGATTGGATTCCGTTCCCGGATTTTAGATTCACTAGATTTTCGCGCGAGTTATTCCAACGGATTTGCACTGCCTGATGGTGAGGCAAAGTACGATCCTGCAATCAATGTGGATACTGTGGAAGTCAGACAGTATGAAGCGGGATTAACCTTTACGCCTATTGACAAACTGCGGGTGGACCTGGCGGCATTTATTATGGATACCGACAATGAAATCAAAGAGGATCCTCCAGAGTCCGGCGAGTACAGGAACGTTGGAGAAACACGGAGAACAGGGATGGAATTCTCGCTGAAGTTCCAACCTGTGGAAGGCTTGGAAATCTTTGGAGATCTTTTTCTCATTGATACGGAAATCCGGAAAAATCCCGATAGCTCTCTGGAGGGAAAAGAGATGACGGGAATTCCAGAAAGCATATTCAACGTCGGGCTAAGATACACTTCACCTGTAGGTCTCGGCGCCAGTATCAAATGGCGTAATGTAGGTGAGTATTATATTGATGACGCGAATACAGTGTCGTATGATGGATACAACACTGTGGATATAGGTATTTTTTATGATATCTCAGATAAAAAAGGAACAAAATACAGGTTGTTTTTTGATATAGACAATCTTTTTGATGAACATTATTCTCAAGCCGTATGGAGTGGCTATGGAACAAACAATTACGCTGTGTCCTGGCCTAGAACCTTTTGGGCAGGTGTAAAGATTGATTGGTAGATACGGTGTAACATACTGATATGAAATACAATCCCAACCATGATTTGAAAAGAGAGATCGGTTTTTTTTCTGCGGTGATCCTGGTGGTTGCCAACATGATCGGAACCGGGATATTTACAACTTCCGGTTTTATCATGGAAGAGCTTGGAAATCCACAGACTATGCTTCTTTGCTGGTTTGTCGGAGGCATTTTTGCCCTGTGCGGCGCCCTTTGCTATGGTGAACTGGGCGCCATGTTTCCACATGCGGGCGGGGAATATGTTTTTTTACGTGAAAGCTTTGGTAAATGCATGGGCTTTCTTTCCGGCTGGATTTCTTTGATCGTGGGATTTTCCGCACCCATTGCAGCCGCTTCCATTGCCTTTGCAACCTATTCTTTTCGTTTTTTTTCGTTTCCTCTTGATCCCTCAATGACTTTTTCCATTTTGGGCGTCAACATCATCAGTATATCACCACTGTGTATAGTGGCCATCGGCATAATCATTATTTTTTCATTAATCCATTGTCACAGCCTCCGGGTCGGAAGCAGGGTTCAGAATGTATTGACCTTGTTTAAATTGCTTGTGATCTTTGTTTTTATTGTGTCCGGACTGTTATGGGGGAATGGTTCCACAAGCCATTTTTCTGAAGCTTTGGACCTGAGCGCGGTGTTTCAGGACAAGTTTGCCATCTCGCTCATATTTGTATCATTTGCCTATAGCGGATGGAATGCCGTTGCATATTTAGGGGCGGAAATTGAAAGGCCGACCAGGAATATACCGCTTGCTCTTTTTACCGGGACTTTGATAGTCATGTCCCTATACCTGCTTTTGAACATTGTGTATGTTTACGCGCTTCCGGTAAATGAAATGAGCGAAGTACTTGAAGTGGGCGCAAAATCCGCTGTTTTTCTGTTCGGCGACCATATCAGCAAATATTTCAGCGGGGCCATTGCCGTAGGCCTATTGTCTGTTCTTAGCGCCATGATTATGGCCGGACCAAGGGTCTATTATGCCATGGCAAAAGACAAGGTCTTTTTTGATCTCTTCGGCAAAGTAAACAAATCCCGCAATACCCCTGGATATTCCATTTTCCTGCAAGCCGGTATTGCCATTCTTATGGTTATTACAGCTTCCTTTGATAAACTGCTTTTGTACATTGGCTTTACGCTTTCTTTGTTTTCCATGCTGACTGTAGCGGGCATGATGCTACTCAGGATAAAAAAATCTGTTCAAACAAGCAACTATAAAACATTCGGATATCCCTTAACTCCATTGCTGTTTATTGCAGGAAACTTATGGATTATCTATTTTTGCATAAGAAGTAGACCGGTTACCGTACTGTTCGGATTAGGGACAATAGTTTCAGGTTTAATTTTTTATGTTTATTTCAGCAATAAAAGAAAGTTGAGATTATGAGATATCAAAACGTTGTTATTTTTATTCTATTCATGTTTTTCATGCCTTCAATTCTTTACGCCCATGGTGTAATGGGAAAAGTCAATACAGGAGGTTTGGTCGTAAGCGCCCAATACAACACAGGCGAGCCCATGAGTTATGCCATGGTAAAGATTACGGCTCCCGGGACAAAATTGACCTTCCAATCAGGCAGGACAGACAGAAATGGCCGGTTCTGTTTTTTTCCGGATATGCCGGGCGACTGGAAAGTGGTAGTGGATGACGAAATAGGCCACAGGCTTGAGGTCACGGCGCCTGTAAATGACTTAAAGGAATTGATAACAGATCAACAGGATCAAGATTCAAGCAGGAGTTCTCTTGCCGCATACGAAAAGGCCCTTATGGGGATCTGTTTAATTTTTGGCTTTTCCGGGATTATTTTTTGGTGGCAAGGGAAACGGATTCAAAAAAAGGAGGTGAAAAATATTTAAAAGGCAAAATACATCAAAACACATCAAAACAAACAAAAAAAGTTGGGAGACAACCAAACTCCGCCAAGAGATAGCAGGTTGTCTCCCCTGAAAATAAGGCTCCTCGGATGAGAAACGCCTCAGTCCCATGTATATCACTAAGGCCTTCCTCCAGTCAAACTTTTTTAGTTTAAATTCCGAGTTCATCCTTTTTTCGGCAACTGTTCCGAGGTTCAGATTTTTGCAGATTTCAATCAAGTGCAACCCTGAACCATGAAACCGTGAACCCCTGAACGTTTACTAAATATTTTTTTGTCCTTTGTCCGGAAATATACTTTCCGGATGGACACTGATGAAGGAGGAATCAGCGAAAAATGACATTAAATAAGAGAACTGGAGTCTCATGTAAAATTTTTTCCATGGCTTGGCTTGCCTGTAGCCTGGCAGCGACCGTGACCCCGGTTTTGGCCGAGGATGCAAAATTAGAAAACCCGATTGACCTGGGAAAAATCACTGTAATGGCCTCTCAGCCCGGCGTTGAAATCACTACCGAGAAAACCATCATCCGAATGGACGAATTCAAAACACCCGGTGATGTCAGAACCCTGGAGGATGTTTTGACCGAAATTGGAGGGATTGACGTACAACGGGCCAATCCGCTTATGGCCAGCCCGGGTGACGAGGTATCGATTCGTGGTCTGAACGAAGGCAGAATGGTCATTGAAATCGATGGACGCAGACTCAACCAGACCGGACATTATGGAAGGTATATTGTGGACTGGTCTACCCTTAACATGGATGACGTAGAAAAAATTGAAATCATCCGGGGCGGACATTCAGTTTTACATCCTTTTGCTATAGGCGGTGTAATTAACATCATCACCAAGAAAGGAAAGATTACAGATGAATGTAAAACCGAAATGAAAGCCCAGGCTGGATACGGGTCCTTTGACACCTATAACCTGGCGGCATCGGTCAGCGGAGGAAAGGGAGGTGTGGTGAGTTATAATTTTTCCGCCAGCACTCAGGAGACGGACGGTTATCTGAGAAACAACTTCCAGGAAAATGACAGCTTCAACGGGCACTTGACCTTTTTTCTGCCTGGTGACGCCACTTTTAACCTCGGAGTCAAGTATTCCGATGTCCTGTACGGAATGCCGGTTGTCAATGATCCGGATCAAAGCGACTATGATTCGGATTATCCGGACTTTTTGGAAAATCGTGACCAATTGAGGCATCTTGACTGGCCTCAGTATGCGGGGATTGAAATGCCGGAGTGGGAAAAACATACAACCTATTTTGACGCTATCTTTCAGGTTCCCGTGGGGCCGGGGATTTTCAAGGCACACTATTTTCAGACCCATGGGAGGCGCTGGACCAGCATGTACAATGCTCTCGGTGTATTTGTTGAAGACGACTTCATGGATGACATGACAGAAGGAATCATTGCCGAATATGGAGATATTCACCTGTCGGATTCCCATCTGGTAACCATAGGCGCCGAATATCAGGAACTAGGCCAGCCCAAGGGTAATCCCATAATATACGAGGTCATATCCGCATATGCTCAGGACGTAATCAGTATCGGCGATCGCTGGACCGTGACGCCGGGGGTACGGTACTATCACGTTGAAATGGATACCTACAATTCAAATTTTGGGATCGCCTTTCCTACAGCAGGCAAGGAAGAGGAAGAAGAGGGCTTTTATCCGAGTTTAAAGGTGGATTTTCAAGCCACCCCGAAAACCGCCCTTTATGCTGCCGTGAGTCGCTCCTATCGACTTCCATGCCCATGAGATTACTACTGGTGGGCGCGGTGCGCGTCCCAGGAGAATCCTTCGTTAAACCCGGAATCCGCTTGGGAATATGAAGCCGGAATTATCAAAGATTTTAAATTATTGAGCGTCAGGGTCGCTGGTTTCTATTACGACATTGAGGACTTTATTAATGATAACGGCATTACAGCCGTAGGCGCTGTCGGAGGTTTCGGCAGCCTTGGCAGCAACTGCCTGTATAATATCGATCATTTCAAACTCTATGGCGGCGAGATTGAGGCAAGCTTGAAACTGGGAGATCGTTTTCAGGCCACGGTCGCATATGTATATGAAAAATATGATGCGGATGATACAGGCTTTGAAACCGACTGGACATACTACCTGCCTGCTCTTTTACCTAAACACAAGGTCAAATTGCTGGCCCGTTACAATGTGTGGAAAGGCGGATGGTTTGAGCTGAGCGCACGCTATGTCGGCGATCGCAATGCCCAAAAAGGTGAAGAACTGGACGACTATGCCACGGCAGACGTGGGATTGGAGCAGACATTCGAATATGGCGGCTCGGAATGGACGGCCAAGGCATATGTTGGAAATGTGACCGGCACGGGTTACGAGGAGATCTCAGGATATGAAATGCCAAAATATGTATGGGGATTTCAGCTTGGCGTGAAGTTTTGATATTTTTGGTTCAGAGGTTCATGTATCGGAAAAACAAAATTTCTGTCCATTTGTTAGAAATTGTCAGCTTGTAATAATGGTTCGTAGCTTTGAGCTGTTTAGCTCAACAGCTTAACCGCTCAATAGCTCGCCCGTAGGGCGTTATGTTCATAGTATAGGAATTTCCATTTTTTGGTCAATTTTATCAATAGGTTGGAGGCTATCAGCACAATGTAGGGGCGAATCTTGTATTCGCCCTAATCAGGGCGATCACAAGGATCGCCCCTACGAAACAACAATACAATTACAGCCTAAAAGCTCGCCCGATAGGGCGTTAATTTATGAATGGATAAGGCAACCCTGAGAGAAGGAGGTGTGAGAAACATGAAAAAATTCTGATTATAACGGATTTGGGGGAGCAAACTAAAAAGTCGCGAAATCAAGATGTTAGAATGGCAGCAACTGGAGCATCAATAGTATGTCATTGGCCCGTAGCTATTATAACTCCCTGATTTTCCGTATTTGATTTTAATATTGTAGGTAATAATCAACCTGTCTCCCCCAAATCCGTTATAATCAGAAATCATACCACTTGAAAATCTGACCACGCTGAAACAAGGAGACCATTTGCCTGTAAAAGTTTTTTTTGAGGGCAAACCTGCTCCGGAAGCCAGGGTTTCCAAAACTAGCGACATGGCAAAAACCCATGATCTCGAACCTGTTAAAGGAAAAGGCCCGATCTCTGTGCAGATAGGCCCTCCAGGTCTGCAATTGATCAATGCCAAACTATTGATTCCGGTCAAAGGCAGACAGGTTATCTGGTTTGCGGCTTCTCTCACCTTCCGCACAACGAAGTGAGACCGGCGATCTTTGCGATCCGGGATTTCATTGATGTGAACATAAGTAGGGGATATATTGATGATGAAACAAACCTTTCTGTTTGGAATACTCTTGTTGTTTTTTTATACAGGGCCTTTTGCTCACGCACATTCTTTGTGGCTCAATATTGATGATGATCAACCAAAAGTCGAACAGGCGGTTCGCGTTGAGATTGGTTGGGGACACAAATTCCCAAAAGACGAGGTGATAAAAGAAGGTTTTTTAGATCAAGTTTATGCCGTGGATTCAAAAGGAGTAAAGATTTCTTTAAAGCAGGTTTCCGCAACTGAATTCGAATTTGTCCCTCAGGCGCCGGGCGCTTACACGATATTGGCAAACGGCCGGCCAGGCTTTTTGAGTAAGACGCCGGAAGGGTTCAAACTCCAATCCAAAACCGGTCTGGAAGACGTTGTTTCCTGTTTTCGCTACGACATAAGGGCCAAAGCCATCGTCTATGCAGGAGATGTGGTCAAGGCGCCTGATCAGGCCTTTGGAGATATCCTGGAGATTATTTTGTTAGGAGACCCAAACGAGTTGGGCAAGGGTGAAACCTTGCCTGTAAAGGTGCTTTACAAGGGAAAACCCCTTGCATCAGTTGAAGTGAAGGCAACCTATGCAGGTTTTTCAGATGAGCCTTACATATTCGCGTTGACTACAAAGACGGACGCGGAAGGTCTGGCCCGGATAAAAATCCTGCAAAAAGGAGACTGGTTTGTGAACGTAGTACATGAGACCCCTTATCCACACCCTGAAGAGTGTGACAGCTATAAGAACAACTACAGTTTTACATTTAAGGTAAAGTAGGGTAGGGGGTATGTTCAGCTCGGGACATAGGTTTGAAAACCCCGGAGGTCAATAATGAAGCAAAACAGATATCTTAAAATCTGTGTCTTGGCATTCCTGTGTTTATTTTCCTCTTTTGCAGAGGCTCATACGTACAGGATATCAGCTATTGTTGACACCGACATGGCGCTGGATGACATGCGGGCGCTTGCCATGCTCCTGAACTCAGACATGATCGATATCCCGTTGATCGTTACTTCGGATGGATCATCATCGCCTCAGGCCGGCTGCCGGAACCTGACAGCGCTTTTAGACTATTTAAAGCGGGAAGATACCATGATCGCCAAAGGAAAAGGGCTGGGGAAACCCGCCCCGAAGTGGCGGTCATGGTCTGAGGATGTGACGTGGTTTGACTCGCGCGGCTTGCCTGCCGGGACAACCCTTTATTCTCCTGCTGCTCGATCAATTGCGAGCACGCTGGATTCTTTGGATAAAGACGTCATATATCTCTGCCTCGGACCCTTGACAAACCTGGCAGGGGCTCTGACCATAAATCCGGAGATTAAGGAAAAGATCTCTCGTCTTGTTTATTACGGAGCCCATCCTGATGCTCCCTGTCCGGGATGGAATACTGATCGAGATCCGGATTCCGCCCGTTTGGTTTTCTCCTCGGGCCTGAAGATCTATTCCATGAGACTTCCCAGGGAACAACTGCTTTTCTTTGACCAGGAGCTTTGCAAGCAAATAAGCGACATTGATACGGATGCGGCCCGCATGGTGACCGGTATTCATGGCTCCCCCAGGGTGAGCGGGCTTTTGTCTGAGAGCCATTTCCGTGTGTGGGACGAGATGGTGGTTGTCTTTCTGAACCAGCCATCATTGTTCGAGTTTGCGCCAATGGCCGGGCATGATCATGTGGTCTCCCTTGTGGACTTTAAGGCTGAGGAAGTTCGTAGCGTTTATTTAAGGCTTTTAGGGCATTCTGCGGATTTTCATCTGAGCCCGCGTCACTCAGTGGTCTTAAAAGCCTTTCCAAATGATCCGTCCATGTTCAGGGAAGATATTGCCCCGTATGTTAAAAAAATTATTGAAAAATATGGTCTGGAGGAATGGAAGGCATGTCTTCTTACTAATGAGCTTCATCGGCATTTAGGCGTATATTCACTTATCGGCGCTAAAATGGGGATCAGGGCCAGGGAGATTCTGGACGCACCATTCGATACTCTAAGGGTTGTCTCATCAGCCGGGAATAACCCGCCGCTGAGCTGCATGAACGATGGACTGCAGGTATCTACCGGCGCAAGTCTGGGGCGAGGGACCATTAAAATATCGAGTGAAACGGCTGAGGCATCAGCCGACTTTTTCTGTGGGAATCGAAAAATTACTCTAAAGGTGAAAAAAAAAGTAACAAACAAAATAAGGGCAAACATCAAATCAGCCCTGAAAGAATATGGAGGATTAAATCCCGAGTACTTTGCCCATATTCGGAAATTGGCCATACGCTTCTGGCTTGACCTGGACCGGCAGGAAATCTTTGATGAATCCACCGACTTTTAACAAGAACAGCCATACCTTGAAAGTGCGGAGGAGATTGCAGGCGTGGAATTTTTTAAAAGCCTTTAGTACCTTACTCCTGAAACCCTGTCAAAAAAAACAAGAAATTTTTTGGCGCACCCCGCTGACATAAGCTGAAAGCGAGGTGACACGGATTTACTGGACAAAGCAATTTTTAAAAATTTGGGTTGCGGGTATCACCCGCCTTAGTACCTTAGTGGTAATTTTCTTGTTTTTTATGGCAAGAAATCAAAAAGGTGAAATATTTTTAAATAGTTACGCGTAGCTGTTAAGGTACTTATCCAGGACCTTTAAAAATTTCCAGTTTATCTG
>JAYEGR010000068.1:0-5126 GCA_034659175.1 Thermodesulfobacteriota bacterium
ACAGAGCTTCGTCTCTTTACGAATTCCGGACAAATGAGCCGTTAATACCCTATGAAACGGAATTGGTCATTCCGAACAAATTTAAACATGTCAATTTGGATGCGGTTTATAAAACCGAAACCAGGGTCCAGGAATTACTGTCGGTTTTAAAAAAGGTTCATCCCTGGTCGTCGTTACATTATGGCCTTTCCGCTTTTGATATTGTCAGAAAACTTTATCTGGAATGGATACCTAAATATTTTGGAAACAATTGTGAGATCCAGATCCTTTCTCCTATGACAAGAGGGAGCCTTGGAACAGTCAGTTTAAACAAGATGATTCAGGAATCCGCCAATCCTCCGAAAAAAGGTAAAAGCCGGTTAAAGGTCGGCGAGAGGATCTTCAGGGTTGGTGATCGGGTTATCCATCGAAGAAACAATTATGATCTTGGAGTGTTTAACGGCGATATAGGTGTCATACAGGGAATGGACGTCGAGGAGTTGACCTGTACGGTTTCCTTTTTTCCGGACAACAGAGAGGTTCTTTACCAAAAAGATGACATTGTGCAACTGGACCTGGCCTACGCCATTACGATTCATAAATCACAGGGGAGTGAATTTGAAGCAGTGATCATTCCCGTACTTACACAACATTTCAAAATGCTCTTTCGAAACCTTATTTACACCGGCCTGACAAGAGCAAAAAAACTCGCTGTCTTTGTCGGTACACGCAAAGCGCTGGCCATGGCAGTCAAAAACCAAGACACAAGCCAACGCCAAACCGCTCTCAAGGAATTGATAACGTCCGGCTTACCCTCCTACTGAAATAGCCGGTATCCCCTAGATTGGATAAAGCGTAGCGAAACCCAACAATATTTGCTTAAATAATGGGATTTACTGTGTAAATTTTTTAAATTCAGGCGACTCAAAAATAAGGATAACAGATTGATTCCTTTTAAACCTGAGTAATTATTATCTGTTATTTTTTTCAAATTCCTTCATGAAATCTACAAGCGTTTCAACGCCTGCCAGGGGAAAGGCATTATATATGGACGCCCGGACCCCGCCCACTGACCTGTGACCTTTCAGGCCGTTTAATCCTCTGGATGTGGCCTCCTGGATAAATTTTGCCTCAAGATCAGGATCAGGGAGGTTGAATGTTACATTCATGAGTGACCTGGATGCGATCCGAGCGTGACCTTTATAGAATTCCGAATCGTCAATGGCCTGATAGAGCAGGGCGGCCTTTTCCCTGTTCAGCTTTTCTATTGCATCCACGCCTCCCATATTTTTCAGCCATTTCATGACAAGTCCGATTGTGTAAACGGCAAAACATGGAGGTGTGTTAAACATAGAGCCTTTGTCGGCGTGCGTTGAATATTTAAACATTGTAGGCACGGTGTCCGGCGTTTTTGATAGGAGGTCATCCCGGATTATCACCAGAGTAGCCCCGGCCGGGCCGATATTTTTCTGGGCACCGGCAAAGATGATGCCAAATGATGACACGTCAATCTTTCTGGAAAAAATATCAGAAGACATATCACAGACAAGCGGCGCATCCGAGACAGGAAATTCATGAAACTGGGTACCGAAGATCGTATTGTTGGAAACAAAATATGTATATACCGAATCAGCAGGCAGTGTCAGATCCGAGGGCGTTGGAACGTGGTTGAATCCGGCCTCTTCGCTGGTATATGCTACGTTGACATTGCCGAACAGCCCTGCCTCTTTTATTGCCTTTTTTGCCCATGTACCGGTATTGAGATAGGTAGCTGTCCGGCCTTCTGAAAGCAGATTCATCGGAACCATTGCAAACTGGGTTGACGCCCCTCCCTGAAGGAACAGGACTTTATAATTGTCCGGAACTAAAAAAAGTTCTCTTATAAGACTCTCCGCATCTTCAGCAACCGCCATGAATTCCTTGCTGCGGTGACTTATTTCGATGAGACCGATGCCGGTGTTGTGAAAATTGACTATATCCGCCGCAGCCCGGGTCAGGACCTCGTAAGGCAGGGTGGCCGGACCGGCGCTGAAATTGTAAATTCTGTCAGGCATATATCCTCCTATATTTAAAACTTGAAACCGGAAAAAACTTGCCATCATTTGATGACCGTTTATAAAGAGAGAAACATTATATCAGAGATATTTATTCTGTCACTTAGGATTCGCCCAAAAATAAATTTACATTTTCAGATGTTTTGAGGGGGTGCAATACAAAAAAATGTGAAGTTATTTTTGGGCGAGTCCTTATTTCCCCCTTGTTATTTTTCGATGAAACACACAAATTCAGCCATAATTCTGGTGGGTCCTACCGCAGTGGGCAAAACTGAATTGTCCCTTAGTATTGCCAAAAAGTATTCCGGCCAGATAATCAGCGTGGATTCTCAGCAGGTTTACCGTTATATGGATATCGGCACTGCAAAACCCACGCATAAAGAGCGAGCCGGGATTACTCATCATCTGATTGATGTGGCTGATCCGGATGAGGATTACAATGTAGCGCGCTTTATCAAGGATGCCGTTAAATCCATTGCCGTTATCCGGGAACAAGGTGATATCCCGATATTGGCAGGTGGAACAGGGCTTTATTTTAAAGGACTTCTGGAAGGGCTTTTTGATGTTGATCCAATAAATCCAAAAATCAGGGAAAATTTGAAAAAAGAACTGGAAGGGGAGGGCAGGCAGAATCTTTATAAGGAACTTTGCCGATGCGACCCTGGTTCAGCCGCCCGGATCCATCCGAACGACACCCAGCGCCTGATTCGAGCGTTGGAAATTTTCAGATCTTCAGGCATGACATGGTCGGATCATCTTGCCTCTCGGAAAACCAAACCAATTCTTACAAATGCCCTGAAACTGGGGCTCACCTATGAGAGAGAAAGGCTTTATAAACGGATAAACACGCGTGTTGGTCATATGGTTGATTCAGGACTTGTTGACGAAGTTAAAAAACTCCTCGAAATGGGATACCACGGCGGGCTTAATTCAATGCAATCAATAGGTTATCGTCACATGGTGAATTTTCTCAAAGGAGTCCGGGAATGGGAAGAAAGCCTGGAACTGCTTGCCGGGGATACCAGGCGGTACGCAAAAAGACAGTATACATGGTTTCGCCGTGACACTGAAATTACCTGGTTTGATCCTGCGCGGAAAGATGAAATTTTTTCCCTGATCGATAATTTTTTGATACATTCACATTGTAATGATGAATAATGAATAGCCCGGCAGGGTGCATTTCATGCACTTTTTTGTACATATGGTAATATTGTCGCAACATTGAGGTGTTGCATTACAAACTTGAATATTTGTTGGAGGTTTACGGTTGAAGGAATCTTCGTTTAAAGAAAAAAAATGGTTTCAGAAAGACTGGGACAATGTCGCTGCCGATACAATATCCTCTGAGTTGAACATTCATCCGGCCATTGCCTCGATTCTTGTTCAACGTGGATTAACCAATACGGCTGAGGCTCGTTCTTTTCTTTATCCCACTCTTGCCGATCTGGCGTCTCCATTTTTGATGAAGGGAATGGATGAAGCGGTCGCCCTGATCTCAGATGCTATAACTAACCATATTCCTTTTATTATTTATGGCGATTACGATGTTGACGGCGCCACAGGGATGGCGGTTCTCACGTTGTTTTTAAGAAAATTCGGAATGGAAGTTATATGCTGCCAGCCGGATCGGCTGATTGACGGGTATGGATTTCATGCGGACGTGATTAAAAAAATTAAGGATAAGGCCAAAAAATATGTTGTGATCACGGTAGATTGCGGGATCACTGATGTGGATGATGTAAAGGAAGTTAAGGAGATGGGTTATTCCGTAATCGTTACCGACCATCATACTCCATTATCCACTCTTCCTCCGGCTGATGCGGTTCTTAATCCGCTTCAACCCGGGTGCACATTTCCGTTTAAATTTCCGGCAGGTGTCGGTGTGGCGTTTTATCTCGTGATGGGACTCCGTAACCACCTGAATAAACAGGATTTTTGGAAGGGCAGGGCGGTTCCGAATCTTAAAGTCCTTCTTGACCTGGTCGCTATTGGGACAATATCGGATATGGTTCCGCTGCAGTCCATAAACCGGGTGCTTGCCAAGGCGGGTCTTGAGGTCCTGTCGACCACGGATAATCTTGGATTGAGGAGTCTAATGGAGATTTCAGGTGTAAATCGTTCGCAAATATCAGCGGAAGATGTGACATTTAAAATAGGACCGCGGATAAACGCAGCAGGCAGAACCGGTGATCCTCAAAAGGCATTTGAGCTTTTGACCACGGATAGCGCGGCAAGGGCTGAAGAACTTGCCAAAGAACTGGATTTTCAAAATAACCAACGGAAATTAATAGAAAAAGAGGTATATGACGATGCATTCGTCATTGCAAAAAATCAAGTCTTATCCGGCAAATCCGGTCTTGTTTTGTATGGTGATGATTGGCATCCCGGGGTAATTGGAATTGTTGCATCGAGGATCATGAATCAATTTAATAGGCCGGTTATAATTCTCACATTAGTGGATGAACTTGTAAAAGGTTCCGGACGTTCCGTGTCATGTCTAAATCTGCTTGAAGTGTTAACAAACTGTGCGGAGTTACTTGAGGGGTTCGGGGGGCACAAAAGAGCTGCAGGGGTATCCTTGTTGCCGGAACATATCGAGTCCTTTACAAAAAAATTCGATTCAATGGTAAAGAAAATAATCTCAAAAGAAGATTTGATACCAAAACTGATGATCGACACAAGGCTGAACGTTGGTGAAATTCTGAACAAGTCGTTTTTTGATGCTCTTGATAAGCTTGAACCGTTTGGGATGGGAAATCCGGAACCGGTTTTTCAAAGCAATAATTCATGGCAAATTATGAAACCTCGTGTAGTGGGCACGAACCATTTAAAATTTTTTTTAAAAGAAAACGGATCGATTCTTAACGCAATAGGTTTTGGGTTTGGAAACCTTGTTTCAAATCTGGAAACAGACCCGCGGGCTGAACTTGCTTTTAATTTACGACTGAATGAGTTCAGAGGTAAGACAAACCGGCAAATCAATCTGGTTGACATTCGAACAGCTTTATCTAGTTGATTTAATTAATAATATATTTTGTTTACATAATATACATTATGCGACATTATGAAATATGCGTCAGCAGGGGGCATTGA
>JAYEGR010000068.1:5226-13740 GCA_034659175.1 Thermodesulfobacteriota bacterium
TTTGTATTTTATTCGTGAAAATAATATGTTGTGATATAAATTTATAATTGAATTTAACAAGGGACTCCCCCTCAGCCTTACTTGAACCGTCGAATGTTGAAATATTTTATTTCGAAATTCTGCGGTTTCTGGTGACCTCGATATTCTTATCATTACCCCCCTTCTATTTCGAATAATCGGAATAGATTTAAAATAAAGAGACAAGGAAAAAAATTATGAACCGGGAAATCTACCAGGAACCTCTTGTCAGCAGATATACAAGCCAGGAAATGCAGGAAATTTTTTCAGAAAAAAATAAAATTGAGACATGGCGAAAATGTTGGATTGCGTTGGCTGAGGCCCAGTATGAACTTGGGCTTGACGATATCGTTTCATCAGAAATGATAGTTGAAATGAAGAACAACCTTAACAACATTGATTTCGAGCTGGCAGCGCAAAAAGAAAAGGAAATCCGCCATGATGTGATGGCCCATGTCTTTACATTCGGAAAACAGTGTCCAAAGGCGGAACCTATTATCCATCTGGGCGCCACATCGCAGTTTGTGGGTTGCAACACTGATTTGATGAATCAGAAAAAAGCGCTTGTCCTGGTCAAGAAAGGCGTTGTAAATGTAATTGCAAATCTTGCAAAATTCTGTCGCAGATATAAAGGAACCGCAACGCTCGGGTACACACATTACCAACCCGCGCAGCCCACCACGGTCGGCAAGAGACATACCCTTTATATTCAGGACTTTTTAATGGATCTGGACTACATTGAATCTTTAGAGAAACAGATAAAGGCACGCGGCGCCAAAGGCACGGTTGGAACCCAGGCCACGTTTTTAGAACTCTTTAAAGGTAACCACGACAAAGTTAGAAAACTGGATCAACTTGTTGCCGCAAAGCTTGGATTCAGCGATGTTTTTGCGGTTACTGGTCAGACCTATAC
The DNA here is from genome assembly GCA_034659175.1 of Thermodesulfobacteriota bacterium. Classification (GTDB taxonomy): domain Bacteria; phylum Desulfobacterota; class Desulfobulbia; order Desulfobulbales; family DAOVYS01; genus DAOVYS01. The sequence goes on from JAYEGR010000068.1 coordinate 6,158, forward strand.
TCGTAAACTTGACATGAAGACCGGAGAAACTATGGCAGGCATTGGGGCATCGGCCCACAAGTTTGCAGTGGATCTTCGTCTGCTTTCAAATCTAAAGGTTCAGGAAGAGCCGTTTGCGAAAAAACAGGTCGGCAGTTCAGCAATGGCATATAAGAGAAATCCAATGCGATCAGAAAGAATGACCGGACTTGCCAGAAAACTTATGGGCCTTACATCCGACTTCTCGGCAACCTATGCAAACCAGTGGTTTGAGAGAACTCTTGATGATTCCGCAATACGGAGGATGGATATTCCGCAAACATATCTCCTCACAGATGCAATCCTGAAACTTTACATGAACATTACCAACGATATGGTTGTTTTTCCGAAACAAATCGAACGTCATCTTAATCAGGAATTGCCCTTTATGGCCACTGAAAAGATCCTCATGGCCTGTGTTGAAAAAGGCAAAAGCAGGCAGGATATACATGAGGTGATCAAGGAACATTCAATCGCTGCCGGCAAGGTCGTCAAAGAACAGGGACTTGATAATGACCTGTTCAAACGACTTGCAAAAGATGATACTGTTCCATTTGATGAACAGGGTCTGCAGGATCTTGTGGGAGGCGCTGACCTGTTTACTGGACGGGCCCGGGAGCAGACAGACGAATTTTTAAATGAAGTGGTTGATCCGCGTCTTAAGGATTACAAGGATCTTCTGGGAGATATGGACATTGCTCTGACAGTTTAATGAGTGATGAAAAAAAGCCTGTAACCTCATCTGGAATCATGATAAAAAACAAAAAATGTTCACAACTGATTTTGCGCATTGCGCCGAATCGTATTCATTTTTTGAAATTCATCCTGGAAGGCTATGACGGGCTTGCCGTTCTATCTACTATTGATTCCGCAAAAGGAATTGTCCTGCTGCGTTATCCTCAGGAAATGGAACATGATCTTGTTTGTCTTTTGGAAGATTTACTACAGACCTCAAACCTTAAACAATAGGATAAATATGTATCGCATCTTCTTGATATTCTGTTTTTTATTTATTATTTCAACAAATGTGACGGCCGACGAAATTGAACCTGCGGAGGCGCTGACACTGGCTGACTGTATGGGAATTGTTCTTCAAAAGAGTTCTGATATTGCCTATGCAAAGGCGGATATTCAGGGGAAAAACGCGGCCCTTAACAGCGCAAAAAAAGATCTCCTCCCTACCCTTTCCGGCCGGTTTACATATGCGCGCCAGTATGATTACTACGGCCCTTACTTGGACAGCAAGGAAGATTACCATGCCGCCTCCGTTTCTCTGGAACAGCCTGTTTTCGCGGGCGGGGCTCTGGTAACCGCGGTCAACATGAGTGAACTGGACATTAAAACCTCTGATTCAGAGCTTAAAAGAGTGCAAAACAAGATAGTCCTTGATGTTTACAAGGCATATTACGATTACCTTCGAGTACAAAAATTGGAAGACGTGGCATCCCGGTCCGTACTCCGTCTGGAATCACACGTAAAGGATGCAAAAGCATTCTACAAGGAAGGACTTATTCCAAAAAACGACCTTCTTTTCAGCGAACTGGAACTGGCTCAGGGCCGTCAGGATCTGCTTCAGGCCCGGCATGCCACCCTGCTCGCAGCTTCAGTATTAAATGTCATGATGAAAAGACCGGTTGATGAATTTCTTGCTGTTACCGATATTACGACCTATGAAAAGCGTGAAATAGACTGGAGTGACGTTAATGACAGGGCCAAAAAATCGCGTCCTGAGATTTTACAGGCTGACAATGGTATTCTTCAGGCTGAAAAGGCTGTTATCCTTGCCAGGGCCGCATATCTGCCAGCAGTTTCGGTCTCTGCGACTTATCAGAAAGAAAGAGAGAGTCCGATAAGCAGCATTTTTATGCCGAGTTCAACCGAAACCAAGACCATACAGGCGGTTGCCAAGTGGCAATTCTGGTCCTGGGGACAGAGCAGAGATAAGGTCTTTGAGGCCAAACGAGAGATTGCCAAGGCACGAGAAGCTGCTACACAAGTTTTTGAATCCATTATCCTGGAAGTCAGGCAGGCTTTTTTAAAAGAACTTGAAGCCTGGGAAAATATAAACGTGACAAAAAAGGCAATTGAACAGGCTGAAGAAAATTATCGAATCACAGAGGCCCGATATCAGGCCCAGCTTGACACATCTACCCAGGTACTTGATGCGCACACCCTTCTGGATCGGGCCGGGAATAATTACTACAATGCTCTATATGACTACAACCTGGCAATTGCAACTCTTGACTGGGCCTGCGGAGACCTCCGTATGTAATCGTCCTCAGGCACCCCACCTGCACGCGATCAGTCCGGTTCACATAGGTTTTACTATAGTTCGCCGGCCTGATCACGCACATCTGGGGCACCTGAGAACGATTACATCGTAATATTCATCCTTTGAGCATGCTTGAAATTAATTGACACGCTTTTTTTAAGATTTACGAATGACAACAACAATGGATAAATACGCATATATTGAGACATTCGGCTGCCAGATGAATGTGCAGGATTCAGAGACCATGGCACAACTGCTGGCCGATGTTGATTATATGGAGACCAAGGAAATCTCCAGGGCGGATGTGATAGTGGTTAACACCTGCAGTGTAAGAAAAAAGGCCGAGGAAAAGGCATATAGTTTCCTGGGACGGTTAAAAAAATTAAAAAAGAAAAAACCTTGTCTTGTAATTGCAATGGCAGGATGTGTTGCTCAGCAGGAGAGAGGGAGGCTTTTTAAGCGAATACCGTATCTTGACATCGTTCTTGGCCCTCAAAACCTGGTCCGCCTGCCGGAATTAATTGATAATGCCGGCAAAAACGGCAGAGGCGTGCTTGCCACCGAGCTTTCACCATCATTTAATATCCCTTTTATCTTGCCGGAGATGGGATCGAATCTGTCTCATTCCCGGTTTGTTACCATTATGCAGGGCTGCAACAATTTTTGTACTTACTGCATTGTTCCACATACCAGGGGGCGGGAAATAAGCCGCTCTGTTGATGACATTTTAAATGAGATATCACAACTTGCTCAAAACGGCGTAAAAGAAGTCACCCTGCTCGGCCAGAATGTGAATTCTTACGGAAAGGACCGCAAGAGCGGGAATAATTCTTCCAATGTTTCGAAAACCGGCTTTCCCGGCCTGCTCCGTTCCGTTGCAAAGGTTCCCGGCCTTGAGCGGATCCGTTTCACAACTTCACACCCAAAGGATCTTTCAGAAGATCTCATGCGCTGCTTTGAAGAGCTTGAAAATTTGTGTCCCCATTTCCATCTTCCGGTACAGGCTGGTTCAAATCGAATTTTAAAGCAAATGAACCGGGGGTATACCATAGAAACCTATTTGGAAAAGGTGGACAAACTCAGGCGGCACCGGCCGGACATTGCGATAACAACAGACATTATCATAGGATTTCCAGGAGAGACCAGGCAAGACTTTGAGGCCACAATGGACCTTATCAACAAGGTCCGCTATCACGGCGCATTTTCATTTAAATATTCAAATCGGCCCGGCGTAAAGGCATCCGGATTTAAGGACCAGGTTGAAGAAAGGGAAAAAAGCGCACGTTTGGCCGAACTTCAGGCCAGGCAAAAGGAGATCACCATGGAGAGGAATCGCGAATATGAGGGCAGGCGAATGGCCGTGATGATCGAAAACAAAACTATATCCGACCGCGGACAGTGGCGAGGAAGGACCGAAACAAACCACGTTGTCAATATCAAGGCAATCGGTCCGTTTCACCCCGGTCAAATCATTCGGGCTCGTATTACAGATGCCTGTCATCATTCATTGCGAGGAAAAATATAAATGATAGATCTTCATACCCATTCCCTGTTCAGTGACGGCGAACTGGTTCCGGCGGAACATCTGCGTCGAATGGAAGTAATGGGATACAAGGCCATTGCAATTACCGACCACGCCGATTCGTCAAACATTGACTTCATCATTCCGCGCCTGATAATGGCTGCGGAAGATTTAAACCGATTTTCCAAAACGCGCCTTATTCCCGGAATTGAATTGACACATGTGCCGCCGGGCCTGATCTTTGAATTGACCGAACAGGCGCGTGAACTTGGCGCCGGTCTGGTCGTGATGCATGGGGAGACCGCAGTGGAACCTGTGGCCCCGGGGACCAATATGGCGGCGCTTGAGGCAGGTGTGGATATACTTGCACATCCCGGTTTTATTACCAGGCAAGAGGCTGAATTTGCCGCAAAAAAAGGAATTTTTCTCGAACTTTCAGGAAGAAAAGGCCACTCGCTTACAAACGGTCATGTGGCGAAACTTGCAAAAGAGACAGGCGCGCGAATGATTGTAAACTCGGATTCTCATGGGCCTGACGATTTTCTCACTGCTCAAATGGCTGAAATAGTGGCCTTTGGCGCCGGACTGGATATATCTGAATACGAAAACATAAAAAAAGAGGTAAATGCGTTTGTGGATAAAATATTTTTTAAAAAAAATCTTGAATTTCATTGACATAAAAAAAGTATTCTATGCTAGAATTATTATCAGGAAAAAAATTAGAAAAATAATTTCAAATATTATTACAAAAAGGGGGGTGATATTTATTTGGTATTATGAGGCTGAAATAAAATGTCCTCTAAATAATTAGATTTGGAATGCGGTCTATAATTCAACGTATAGAAAATTTGTAACCGAAAATTTTACTTTGAGGGAAGTTATTTAGTCCCCATCACTAAGCAAACAGGAGGTTAATTAATTATGTCACGAATGATCAAAACAACCCTGGCACTCGGCTTGATGGCATTCATATTCGCTTCACCGGTTATGGCCGCTTCCGACTTTGGATTTCCGTCCGAATGGCAGAGCTGGGAAAAGATGAAAGAATATCCATTCCCGTGCGATAACTTGGCAGGATTAACTAAAGTGGTGCAAAACGTGGGAACAATCTATTGTCCTCTTTTTACGGAAACCAGTGTGATAAGCATTTGGGCCAAACCGGAAGCCAAGGCGGTTTTAGATGGAAAAGCAACGGAATATCCTGACGGAGCAAACTTCATCTTTGCAATCAGCGACGTAAAGGACCTGGGAGACATCATCCTTGTCAAAGGACATGATCTGGGAGCGCCTGTACTTGGAGTATACAAGGTAGACGGCACGGATATCGAAGGAGCGGCAAAAGCAATCACTAAAAACACTTGTATCTCCTGCCACGATGCCTATTGCCGTCCTCACGGAGTCTGTTCCGATCAGCCATGGAATAATCTCTAGTAACAATCGTATTCCCTAACCCGGATAAACTGGAATTTTTTAAAGGTACTGGATAAGTACCTTCACTAAAACATTTTCTGCCAGAAACGCTCAGAAAGTGTTTTCTAAGGTACTAACCCATTCGCTTTTGGGTAGATATTATAGCTCAAGTTTCAGGTTCAAAGGTTTATTTGGTTCAATGATTCAAGGTTGATCGCTTCGCAATCTTCTTTAAATCAGAACCATGAACCACCTGAACCTTTGAACCCTGAACCCTTGGAGGAGTTATAAGAATGACTAAAAAAACAATACCCATCAAATGGCTTGTTTTTACCGTTTTTTATGTTGTCGGTGGGCTTTGTTGTCTCGGAATCGGAATTGCCTGGTATCAAAACGAAAAAAATATCCGCTCATCCGGATTAATTGAAAAATTTGAATTAAGTCTCAAGCCCATTACCATGGTAGCCGAAACTTGTATTTCCGCATTTAACTACTACATCCTGGCTAACGAAGATTTTATTAAATTGTTTCACCTCGAACCATCACTGCTTTTTTTCAAAATAGAAGGTATATCAGATGCGGATGAACCTTTTGAATTTTCTTACAGCTCACACAAAAAAATAGGCTGCTACTCCGACTTTCCCAAGCTTTACAAAATTCTTCCTACGGATTCTCCTGAACGAAAGGAGAAAAAAGAAAAGTTAAATCAAGAGATTATGCAGAAAGTGGAAGAATACCGGAAGCAAATTTCAGAATATAAACGTCCCGCTGAATTAAATCAGAAAAAAATATTTTACAATAACGAAAACCATCGAATGTATATGCTTATAAAAACAAGCAACAAGAATAAAGGCACGGTATGGGCGGTATTCGATGCGGCAGAGCTTGCCAGGGCCAAATATGACGTCTTGAAAAAAGTGCTTTTAATGGGCATAATTGCCATTCTGGCGCTCATATTGCCGGCTCTGACAATAGCTCAACTCATAGCCGGACCTTTGAATCGGCTGGTCAAGCAACTCACGCAACAGGTTGAAGACCTTGATTTTTCAAGACCCATAGCTGTTAATACCTTTATCAGCGATATTAACCAGGTAGTTACAATCATGAACTGGTTAACGCAAAAACTGAACGATGCGATTTCACAAGCGCAAAAATCCGCATATGGGGTCGGGAAAAGGGCCGGTGAACAGGCTGCCGCAGTGGAGGAAACATCTGCATCCATGGAAGAGATGTCCACTATGACCAAACTGAATGCGAACAATGCACAGGAAGCAAACAACTTAATAGAAAAAGTTTCTCAGGAAATTCAACAGTCCAATAATTCAATAAATTCCTTGATACATGCAATGAAAGATCTTTCAGAAGCCAGTAATAAAACAGCTAAGATTGTCAAAACCATAGATGAAATCGCCTTTCAAACAAACCTTCTTGCACTCAATGCGGCAGTGGAAGCGGCGCGCGCGGGAGAAACCGGAGCAGGCTTTGCCGTAGTAGCTGATGAAGTCAGAGCCCTTGCTCAACGATCGGCCGAAGCTGCCGGCAATACCGCGGTCTTGATCGAGAACACCGTAAAAAAGATCAATGAAAGTAACGGGTTGGTAAACAGCACGAGCGGGATATTTGAGCAGCTTACAAACAGTAGTAAAAAGGCAACAATACTTATCAAGGAAATTGCAGCGGCCTCACAGGAGCAGTCTCAAGGAATCGGACAAGTCAACTCAGCATTAATAGAAATGGACAAAACAACCCAAGAAAACGCTGCCCTGGCCGAAGTACTGTCAAACTGCATGTCGGCATTCATGACGGATTATTCAATGGTTGAAGAATAAGTGGTTAGTTAATCTCCTCTATCTTACAATTTCCGCATAAGCATCCCGCCCAAGTATGCGGTTTCAAATGTTGTAGGATATTTGAAGGGCAAAAGTGCAATCTCAATAGCCGGAAATTTTATGGGTAAGAAAAGGAATTTTACAGGTGAGAGTTTTTGGGCACGAGGATATTTTGTGTCAACGGTAGGATTGGATGAGGATACTGTGAGAAAATATATTCGAAATCAGGAAAAAGAAGATGAACGGATAACGCAGTTGAATTTGTTTTCTCCACCAAAACGTCGCTAACACTTCTCCCCCTTTAGGGGGATAGTAAAAGGCCCCTTTGAGGGGCTAACAGAATTAAGCCCCCGGCTTTGCCGGGGGTCATTTAACTTCCCCATCCCTAAGTGACAACCGCCCTACCCTGCTCCATTACAACCTGAGTAAATGCGCATATGATTAATAATAATAATACCCTGCAAGTTGAGTATTTATATTTATGTAATCGACAGAGCGGCTACACCCTGATAGAAATAGTCATGGTCATGGT
>JAYEGR010000069.1:0-13623 GCA_034659175.1 Thermodesulfobacteriota bacterium
CTTGCCGGCAAGCTGAACCTCTGCGATGGCCTCTTCCTGCGTGGATATGCCGGTTATTTTGCCGTCCAATTCATCAAGCACGGCGGAATAGTCCGGCGTGATCTTACGGTCCAGAAAGTCTACCCTTCCTCCCTTGACCGAGATTGAACCGATCTCGATTCGGCGGTCGGGTTTTTCTCCGGATATTTCAGTTTCCGGTTTTTGCTCAACTTCCGGCTCGGAACGTTTGAGAGTTGCAAGGTTCAACGTGCCGTCTTTTGCGACAATCAGCTTGGCAAAAATATCCTGCAAGCTGATATCCTTTATGGCCAGAGACTGCGGCTGAGACGAAAAATGAACTCCGGTGATGCTGAGATTCTTTAAGCCCAGCAGGTCCTCTCCAGCAAAGGCGTCCACTATTGCCAGATCACTTAATCGGCTGTTGCCGCCGAATCGAATCACCACTCCTTCCTGGTCCTGTTGATTCAATTCAAGGTTCCCTTTAACAGACACTGCGCCGCTGGTAATGACTATATTGATCTGTTCGCCGATATATGGTTGCAGCGGCTTAAGACCCAGATTTTTTATATCCAGGTCCAGAGAGGCGGAAAGGGGAACAAGGCCTAACCCGCCTTTTCCGCTTATCTCCCCTGCTTCATTGAGACGGAATCCGAACGAGAAGATGCCTCCTTTATTATTTTGCGCGGTGGAGAGATCAGAAAAGGTCATGTCAAGATCATCAATCTTAGTAACGGCCGATGTGGCCGGCCCCATGTCCCTCATGGTCAGCGAATATTTCTCAATCTTGCCATGATCGAGATTCACGAGCCATGGCCGCTCCTTTTCCGTTCCGGATTCAGCCGGAGGTCCGGCGCCGGCAGCATCATTCTCTTTTTCCGGTAAACGGATCATATCCGCCAGATTGATTCGGCCATCCTTGTCTTTTAATAAAAAAATATCAGCCCCTTGGGTATAAAAATTATTGATGGTCAAACTCTTCTCTTCCAGGTCAAGCTTACTATTCGCTATAACTGATCGGGGCAGTGAAATGATTGTATCATGAGTGTTTTCGTCTTTAAGGACAAAGTCTGACACTGTAAGGGCCAGGTTGCTGAGTCTGGTTTCAGTTGCCGAGTCCCGGCTGGCATAATGATAATCAGTGGAGATATCAATCTTGCCGTCCGCAAGATCGGGTATTAGAATTTTTTTCAGATAGGGTGCGTATTTGGTGAGTTTTATTGCCTTGATATCCGCGTTCCCCTCAACAAGGAGAGGGCTGAGACCCAAATTGCCCTTAAGGGATATCGACTCTTCGGACTCGGTCCGGACAGCAACATCAAATTCGGCAACTTGCTCAGGAATGGTGCTGAAATTGACCATTTTTACGTTAATAGGGGTCAGAGTGGTTGTAAAAGGCTGTGCATTATCATCGCTAAACGCAACGTTGCCGTTCTCCAGAAGAATTTCATCAATTGTCATTTCAAAGGGAATCCCGACATTATCATCGATTTTTTCTTCCAATGAAGTCTGGTTTGTCTCAGGCGTGGTCATCATAAGTGATATGGGCAAAACATCATTATTGCTCAAACGCTCAAGTCTCAGCTCAGGATTTTTTAAAGTAAGGTTGGCAATGTGAATCTGTTTTTCAAGAAGATTTGAGTCAGCCATGGTTATGGCGATATGGGGCAGCCGGATATAGCCGGTGCCTTGATCATCCGTTACATTGACATCCCGAATGGAGATAAGACCTGTGATGGCCAGTTTTGATGTGTTGTCGCGTTGGTTCAGATAAGAGAGCCTGGCATTAATGTCAACTATACCGGATTGCAGGGTCAATTTTGTAGGATTTGGAACATATGCGAGATATTCCGGAATATTAAGGCCGTTGAAGTCGATATCCATTATGACTTCTTGGGTGTCGGCAAAAGGCTTGGTCATGCCGCCCATGGAAACTTTTGTATTGTTAACGGCAGCGGAAAAGGCGGGCATGACATAAGTCTCAATATCGTAAGACAGGTTGGAAATATCAGGGATAGCCAGATCCAGTTCGGCGATTCTGTGGATTTTGTCCTTGGGAAGGTCCTGGAACTTGATGGCCCCGCCTTTGATTTCAATATTATGTATGGAAAAAAGGAAAGGCCTTTCCGGTTCCTGTTGCGGCACGTCTAAGCTTTTTTCAGCAATAAGATCTGAAAAACTGTAGGTCAGGTCCTGGTTGCGGGTGAAGTTGACCATGGGCCCGGTAAGGGCCACGGATTTTATTATAAGCGCCCGCTTGAATATTGAAATGATCTGTAGATTAACAAAAAGCCGGTCAAAACCGATAAAATTCTCGGAATCGTCCTGTTTTCGAATCACGAGCCCTTCCAGGGTGGCTGTGAGTGTGTAGGGGTTTATCTTTATTTTTTGAATAGAGGAGGGACGGTGAAGCGCCTCGGGCAACTTTTTTTCAAGGACTATCTTCAGAATCGGCGGCAGAACAAGGAAACCGAGTATAGTATAAAGGATTAAGGCCGCAACCGACCAGAGAACGATCTTCTGAGCACGATTAAGATTTTTTATCTTTTGCGTGAGAGACTGTTTACTTTCCTTGTTTTCCATAATGCGCCTTTATGAGTTGATAGGAAAGTTGATGGGAAATTGCTTTTTTGCGGTCAGATCGGAGGGAGAAAAAATGTAAATATTCGGCTTGATGCCAAAAATAGCTGGAACCACCAAATTGTAAATGTTTGGCAGCGCTTCACAGGGAGGTGAGCAGGCTGATCAGCTATACTTTGGTATGCTGGGCAGTCTGATCGCCTTCCTGTGGAGTGCTGCCGAATATTTACGAAAAAATTATCTTTATCCCTTCTTAACGCTTGACGGCTGAAATTATCCTTAATCGGCCATGTTTTTATTGTCAAGCGGAAAATCCAGGCGTAAATTGTGCTTTAAAGGCGGCTGGAGATGAAAGTTGGAGAAAGATGAGGAAAAGGGCGTACTTGTCCTGTTGCCGGCTGTCATATCACTTGCCGGTCGGTTTTGTTCACAGGAAAAAAAAGAAGGTTCAAGTGGATTGCCGGGGTAAGGGAAGGGGGCGAAATAGCCAAAGTTCCGCCGTTGGTGGCAACGGCGGAACTTTGGTTTTTATTTTTGCGCCATGGAATGAATAAATGTATCCGCGGCCTGGATTGACGATTCCATTTCCCTGACCAGGACAGAGACGTCTGCCTCAACCATGGCCATTTCATCTCGCAGTGATGAAATGGCCTGGGCGTTAAGATTATGTTTCAGGAACAGAACCTGATCACGAAAGGTGGAAAGAACCGGCCCAATCTTTTTCTCAGCCCGCTTCATGGCAATGATCAGGTTATTGTATTCCTGACGGGTTTTTCGCAGTTTCTGTTCACTGTTCCGGCGCAGACTCGCGCTGCTGTATTGGTCCAACTCCTTTTCCCATTCTTTAAATAAGGCGCCGGATACATTTTCAACCGCCTTTATACGGTCGCTTACCTCCTCGGAGCGAGTTTCACAGCGCTTGAATTCCCGATTCAGCGAATCATACTTTTTCTGTAAATCTCCGCCCTTAAAATGAATCACAGAGCTGAACTGTTCCAGGGCCGACTGAAATTGTTCCTTGGCCTCCTCCTGGGAGTCACGGGCATCTTCTATTCGGTCCGTCAGAATATCTCTTTTATGAAAGCCGACCTTTTCCATGGCTTCATAATAAACAGTCTGACATCCTGAGAGTAGAAATGACATGAAACATATCTGTACGAAAATCAATATAAAACGGTTTGGTAGAGTCCTCATAAGTCGTCCTTGTCCTGAATTAATGAATCTCGAAACAAGATCCATAACTGTTTTTCCGAAAACACAAAATATCATCAAAAAATGAAAAAATGTCAAATGTAAAGAAAAGCCGATTATTGTCACAGTTTTCTTTTTTCAATTGGCAACAAAAATCCCTGCTCGATCAGTTTACGGATCAATCGGCAGAGGGTGGGGGCAATTTTCTCCGGGTCTGCTCCCAGGGAAGCGGCCATGTCAGGGATAAGGTCCTTTAACGGTTTTTGCCCATCGCACTTGACGAGAAGATTTGCGATTAATGGGTCTGAATTTCCCTTGTAGGCAAATCCCTTTGCCAGAGAGATGAAGGACGCCGTTGTTTTCCAGCCCTGTTCCGAGGGTTCAAGCTGCTGCTCAAGACGGATATCCGGCGAGTGGCGCAGGCGGCTGTTAAGAAGGGTATTGTCGTCTCTGACTGTTTCAAGAAAATCCCTGAGTTCAAAACCCTTTGCAATTGATTCGCCGCATGGCCCCAGCATTTTTTTTGGACTTTCATCAGCACGGAACCAGTTTGCTTTGCCTTCTGTTTTACGCATGGTGATCAGACCTGCGCCAACGGATTCTATGCCAAGTTTTTCATAGTAGGCCATCCATTTTCTGAACCGTTCAGCGAATTCTGTTTCCTGGTCAAAAAACTCAGTATGTTTAATCCAGGTGGAGGCATAGGTTGCCGCAGTCAGTGATTCCGATCGCATCACCCATGCGTCACAACCGGTTCCCTCAAACCAGTTCTCCAACCTTGTTTGCCAGTCCTGGCCGTTGGTTTCCGCCCAGTTGCATAAAATCTGGCAAAATCCGCCTTTATGAAGAAAGCGGGGAACCTCACGGACGATTCTGCGAGTGACAGAGTCGGCTTCCATGCCTCCGTCCCGGTAAATGAAACGTGTCTCCGGTGAAATGACAAAGGGCGGATTACTGACAACCAGGTCAAACTTTTGGTCGGCAACCGGTTCAAAAAAGTCGCCTTGCAGGCATTCTATTTTAGTGATAGCATTCAGCTTTGCATTAAATTGCGCCAGTTGCACGGCACGGGGATTGATGTCCACGGCAACGGTGTGGTCACTGTGCGGGGCAGACAGAAAGGCATGAACGCCGCAGCCGGCGCCAAGATCAAGTGTCCGGCGAGATTGCCTGCGGATTGTCAGGTTTGACAAGGTAATCGTGCTGCTGCCGATGCCCATGACATAGTTTTCCCGCAAGGGAGTCTGCATGATGGATGTCAAATCAAAGGCTAGAACAAGGTTCTGGAACGGCAGCAGTTTTACGGCTGCAATGACCTCTTTAGTCCGACAATGCACCAGCCCTGCCTGCTCCCAGGATGCAACCGTCATCGGCTGGATAGCCTTTTTCAGAATGCTGCTTTCCACCGGCATTTCCATGAGAAAGAGACGGATAAGGGTGTGGAGAGGAGAACCGGTGTTGGTTCTTTCAAGCAGCAGCGGGTGATTGTTGCCTTTAATTGCCGGAAGGTCGTTGATGCCTATGGTGTCAAGCACACTGGAATCCATGTAGCCTGTGCTGGTAAGCAAGTCACGTAAGCGACCAAAATCGTCCTGGTCCTGAAAATTAAAGTGAGAGGTGCTTGCAGAGTGCATGATTGTCAATTCCTTACATGTTTGTCATCTTTATATCTGTTGACATGATCCATTGAAGTAAATACGTTGTTTTATAATAAATTATTTCTTCAACTAACCACACTTTCATTTTGTTATAAACAGAAAAACAAGGGGGAGGGCAAAACCATGCCAAAGCCCATCTCGTTCGGTGAACTTGATTTTAATCTTGTCGCTTCCATGGAAAAGACCCGCAATGCTTTGGAAGCGGAAACGCCTTTTCGTATCCTTCTTATGGGGGATTTCAGCGGCAGGGTAACACGCGGCAGGGAACAGGCCGGGACTCCATTGTCAAACCCGCGGCCCATTCTGGTGGATCGTGATAATTTTGATAACGTATTGGCAAAACTTGGAGTGGAGATTGAGCTGCCCATTCTTGGGGAAAACGCTCCCTTGCGCGGCATTCAATTTTCCGAACTCGATGATTTTCATCCTGATGCGCTTTACAGGCGTCTTAAAGTGTTCCAGGCATTGAAGGACACCAGGAAAAACCTGAAGGACCCAGCTACATTCGCTGCCGTTGCTGAAGAATTGTCCCTGGTTGAATCACCCGAATCCAGCAAAGGAGACCAAGAAATTCTGCCTGACTCAGCCAAGCAGACAACCGGAGATCTTCTTGACCGGATTATAGAGCAAACAGCCGGTGAGCCGCCACAGTCCAGGGCCAAACAACAGGTATCTGAATGGGACTCATTGCTGCAGGACATTGTCGTTCCGCATCTGGCGCCCAGGCCACATCCGCAACTGGATAAAATGCTTTCCGCAGTGGACGCGGCCACGGGCGAGCTGATGCGGATGATTTTACACCATCCTGATTTTCAGGCTGTGGAAGCGGCCTGGCGGGGACTTTTTTTTCTTGTCAAAAGACTGGAAACCGGGGCCCAACTTCAACTCTACCTGCTTGATCTTTCAAAGGCCGAGCTGGCGGAAGATCTGAACCGCACAGAGGATCTCCAGACAACAGGAATTTACAGGCTCCTGGTGGAGGATACGGTTGAAACTGCCGGCGGCGAGCCCTGGGCGGTTGTGGCCGGCAACTATACCTTTGAACAGAATTGGGACGATATTAAACTGCTTGGCCGCATGGCCGGAATTGCCAAAGCAGCGGGCGCTCCATTTATCGCGGCTGCCGGTGACACACTGTTATGTGAAAAGTCCCTTGCCGAAACACCTGGTCCGGATGACTGGCAACCGTCTGCAGGCCCTGATGAGAAACAGGCATGGGAAATGCTGCGTCAGCTTCCGGAAGCCGCATATCTGGGCCTTGTTCTGCCCTGTTTTCTTCTCCGTCTGCCATATGGCGCTGATACCGATTCCGTGGAAGCATTTGAATTTGAAGAAATGGTGGGAGGATCTAAGCACCGGTCATATCTCTGGGGCAATTCCTGTTTTGTTTGTGCCCTTCTGCTGGGGCAGGCTTTCAGCCTCCAAGGCCGTCAGTTTCGGCCGGGCAGTGTCCTGGATATCGGTAATCTGCCACTTCACGTTTACAGGGAAAATGAAGAATCCCGCCTGAAACCATGTGCCGAAATTCTGCTCAGCCGGCGGGCCGCCGAACTTATCCTTGATAAGGGCATTATGCCGCTTCTCTCATTTATGAACCAGGATACTGTCCGCCTAGCCCGTTTCCAGGCCATTGCCGAGCCGCTGAGACAACTGTCCGGACGATGGGAGAAATGAAAAATGGCTGATTTGCTCGTAAAAAAGAGGAAAGACCATCTCCGGCAAGGGCGTTCCCTACGTAAATCATGTCCGAAGAATTATTATTGAAAAGTACGTTGTTTTACGATACGATGATATCGTAAAATCAATAGCAAGGAGGAGACAACATGGCTCAGATTTTAGTACGCAACATCAATGAAGACATTAAAGAACGTCTTAGAAAACGTGCCGCCAAACATGGTGCCAGCATGGAAGCGGAAGTACGCTCAATCCTTGCCAATGCTTTAAAACAAGAGAAAAGCGCCACCGGTTCTCTTGGTAATGCCATAGCAGCTCGTTTTTCAACGATTGGACTTGACGCTCCCTTGCCAGAGCTGCATGGGGAAACAATTTCACCTGTTGATTTTAAATGATTATTTTAGATACCAATATACTTTCTGCCCTGATGCAGACTAAACCGGATATTCCTGTTATAAACTGGCTCAACAACGTCGCCGTGGAATCTATCTGGCTTACCAGTATCACCATATTTGAAATTCACTTTGGCCTTGAATTGCTCCCTGATAGTAAACGGCGTGATGCCCTCACTACTCAATTTGAACAAGTTGTTGAAACAGACCTGAATGGCCGGGTTCTCCCTTTCAACCAGGACGCTGCGAACATGGCGGCAATATTAGCGGCAAATCGAAGGAAAGCCGGTAAGACGGTGGATATGCGGGACACTTTTATTGCTGGTATCGTCCTTGCCGGAAAAGCTGCCATTGCAACCAGAAACACAAAACACTTTCTGGATCTGGAGGCGGAAGTTATTAATCCCTGGGAGTTGTGACAGGTAACTCTTTAGTGCCTTAGAAAATATTTTCCGCGCGTTTCTGGCAGAAAATATTTTCGTGAAGGCACTTATACCCCTCGGAGGGGGTACTGAAAATAGTCCAGGACCTTTAAAGAATTCCTGATTATCTGGGTTAGGACCTCCCTAATTGTCTTGTTTTATGAACCAGGATACTGTCCGCCTAGTCCGTTTCCAGGCCATTGCCGAGCCGCTGAGACAACTGTCCGGACGATGGGAGAAATGAAAAATGGCTGATTTGCTGGTAAAACTGTATGAACTTCCCGATGACCGCGCACGGCTGGAACAATTGCGCCATGACGGCATCATCGTCCGCAACGCCATGGCTCGGGAAAAGCATTCGGTGGTCGACTGGGTTGCGGAGACCTTTGGCCGCTGGTGGGCCTCTGAATGCGATGTTTCCTTTGCCAGTCAACCCATTTCCTGTTTTATTGCCGTGAAAGATGGTGGCTTGGTCGGTTTTTCCTGTTATGACAGCACAATGAGGAATTTTTTCGGCCCTATGGGAGTTGCTGAAAATGCCAGGAACAAAGGGATCGGCACAGCCTTGCTGTTGCGCTGTCTGCATGCCATGGCCGCCGGCGGTTATGGTTATGCGGTTATTGGTGACGCGGACCCTGTAAAATTTTATAAAAAAACGGTAAACGCGTTTGAAATACCAGGATCATCCCCGGGAGTTTATAGCGAGTGGCTGAAAAGTTGATGTGGGAAGTTTAAAAAGTGAAATATTTTTTCTGGATTGTCTTGAACTCAAAGTTGTAATTAATGGCTCATGAGGATGGCCGGGTTGAAGCAGGTGGCCGGGATGCTCGTATTGCAAGACTTGATTGCCTGGCAATGTCAATCTGGTCCCGGGTTATTTGGTCACCGGCGACCAGTCCGGGTCGCATGACATTTTGCAGATTGGAACGAGGCGATGTCATATGGGGAACACTGAGAAGAAGACCGAATTCATGGGCAAGAATTCTCCCCATAAGTTGCATGGGAGATGATTTGAGTATGCAAACTCTCTGGTTTTCTATGGCTTGGCCCCCTTCATTGCCGGAGAATCGATGTACAAAAAGTGGGCTACCAACTTAAAGCGGGACACTTTCCGCCATTTTGGCTCTATGGCAATTCCAAAATCAAGCAAAAATTGAGGAGTTGCTAACTGATTGAATTTACAGGCTGTCCCGCCTTACATTGGTAAATATTCGGCAGCACTCCACAGGAAGGCGATCAGGCTGCCCAGCATACCTAAGTATAGCTGATCAGCCTGCTCACCTCCCTGTGAAGCGCTGCCAAACATTTACTTTTTTGGTGTTTCTAACTATTTTCCGGCATCAAGTCGAATATTTACTTACATTGGTAGCCGTATTTTCATGGGACGTTTTCTTCAGCTGAACTTTCCTCGTGGCTGGGCACTTATTAATAATTTTGCACCATCGAACCCATTGACTGTAAAAAAATATGGCGGCATCAGGAGCCCAGCCGAAAGGCTAAATGTTTTTTGTTATTATGAAAATTGGCTACAAAATTTTTTGATTTCGCATCATTAGGTGGATTTAGGGGCGCTCCCCCAAATCCGTTATAATCAGTAAACCTCTTCCAACAGATAACGCTCTGCCTGAACCAGGCAGGATTTGTAACGTCCTTCCCAAAGTGTCCCGCTTCTCCGATATTCAAAATTAAAATATCGTACATAACCCAAGCATGAATATCCACTCCGTATTTTTTTTGCATACTCTTTAAGCCAGGCAACGTAGGCTCCGTGATTTTCATCTGAAACAAAGCATGCTTGACGATTGTTGCCGCGCTGTATTACGGAACCGGTATTTTTTTTGGTGAAATTTTAGGGAGTCGAGCCATTATTTTTTGGATTGGATAGGGATGTTCTTACCTGATAAATAGCTCAGGCTTTTCTTAATCATAGTGCAATATTTAATTTTACTCTGACCCCAAATATTGCACCAAATATTGCAGACCCCAAATATTGCAAATATTGCTGACCCCAAATATTGTGTGTGCGACCCCTTGTGTGCGACCCCTTATGTTCGCTTATGCTTCGTTTCCGGTCGGCTTAATGCGGTGGTTATATTTTGCTCTCCATTCTACTGCTAAGTGCTCTAATGATCATATTTTCAACATCAGGTTTGGCTTTAATGAAATATAGCTGGATGTCTGGGTGTCGATTGTTAAACACACGAAACACTTCGTCCGCAAAAGCTTGACCAATTTGATCAATACCTGCAAAATCAAAAATAACAATTTTGAATCTATCCACCCTAGATAACAACCGCTTGGCTTGAGAGCGTGAAACAAGCCGTTCATTTCCGTAACGTACTAAAGATACAGGTATAACAGTTTTGTCAAAACCATAATCCTCTCCAGAGGCATACTCATCAAATATGACTTTTATCTTTCTCGCAGAATTATTCGACATCTTCATAAAAACTGTTGTACCTGTATTTGGATTTTTGCGCTCAATGATCCAATCTTCCGGTTTATTATATTCATGAGAAAAATAAACACCTCCAGACAATATCGCATACTCATCAAACATCCGAGATGAAAAAAATATTCCCTCACCAGTATGATTGTCTGGGTCAGTAGTTAACTTACCCTTTGATAACTCTAAAACCGCGTGCCTTTCATCGTTTAAGTTGAGCAATTTTTGAATTCTGGTAAAAATACCCAAGCCATTATCAGTAATAGTTATTTCTGAAGATACAGGAGTTTTTTTTGTATTAACAATTGCATGTTTCCCTTGAGAATGATCAATGGCGTTATTTAACATCTCGGTAAAGCCATAATGCCAAATATCTATTACGTTATCAGGCAATGCGCCTAATTTCGGGCTAATAAAATCTCGCCATACACGATCTTCTTCAAGCCCTGAAAGTTTAAAACTCTCTGTATTTTCTACCAGCGGATGTAATTTGTATGTTCTATTCCGCGTATTTCCTTCAGCTATTATAGACTTTTGTTTAATTAATCTTTTTATATGCGTATTAACGGCTTGCCTGGATATATCGAATTGATCTGCTACAAAAGCAACTATATCGTTGGCATGAGTTTCAACATTGTTTATAATGAATTCTCTTATTGTTTCCCCGCGATTACGTACACCTACCATAGCACCCTCCTTTGTCAACATTATTAAGTGCTATTGTAAATATTATCGGGTTTATTGTCAACATTATTGAGCAAACTAATTGAAATTACAATATAATGTCAGCGATAACCTGCCGCAAAAGTGCGTGGCAATGACTTTCTGAAACCTATGAACTTGGAGCGGAGCAACATGCTTCAAAAAAACCGCCGAGTTTTTGCGGTCAGGTTGATTGCATTGTTAGCTTCCAGTCTTATCCAGGGTAAATATTCGGCTTGATGCCGTAAAATAGCTAGAACCACCAAAAGGTTTATATTTTAAAATAGGGTACCGTTTCTTTCTACAAACGGCACCTGGAATCGCGGTAAAAGCAATAACGCTGCAAACATCAACCATGTTTGAAATTTTGAATTTTGGTCATTCGTATTTGTTTCGGATTTCGAGCTTCGTGCTTCGAATTTATTGAAAATTGAATAAGTAAGCAATTTTTGTGAATTCAGGAGGTTATTAGCTTAAATGACGTGGCCTTGATGCCTGGTGTAAACGGCCTGGCTGCCCTGAAGACTTGAGCTTCAGCGATGGGTGCAACCTGGTGGGGTCTATATCTGAAATGCTCTTTCTACTTGACAGCCATAATTTTTAAAGGTAGCATTTAAAAATGATGTATAAAAAGAGATTGATTGAGCAAAAAATAGACCGGCTTTTGGATATGTTCCCGGTTGTTGCCATTATTGGTTCACGGCAATGTGGAAAATCAACTTTGGTTAAAAATATCCGTCCGGATTGGAAATACTATGATCTGGAAAGACCGGATGACTATCAACTGATAACAAGTGATCCATTAGGTTTTTTTGCCAGGCAAAGTGAAAAAACAATTATTGATGAAGCTCAGCAATACCCGGAATTATTCAAGGTATTAAGAGGTGTCATTGACCGGGACAGAAAAGCAGTCGGCAGGTTTCTGCTTACCGGGTCAAGTTCGCCTGAAATAGTCAAAGGGCTGTCCGAAAGCATGGCTGGGCGAATTGCAACTATTGAACTTTGGCCATTTAAGGCAGCAGAATTTTATGACAAACCTCTTTCGCAAATTTACTCCCTGCTTTCTCAGAATAGACCGGATTTAGATCGGATTTCAGGTTTAAAGCCGGAGTTGGATGTCAAACAGATATACGACCATTGGCAGTTAGGCGGTTACCCGGAGCCCAGGATAAAAGGTTGTGATACTCCGGAGTTTCACGGTTTATGGATGGATGAATATTTCTCGGATTATATCAGGAGAGATATTCAACGCCTTTTCCCCAGAATTAACCATCATAATTTTCGTCTTTTTATCCAGACCCTGTCTTTTCACTCCGGCAAAATTATTAATCAGTCAGACATAGCCAGGGCATTGGAAGTCAGCTCCGTTACCTCAAAAGAGTATCTGGAAATAATTCATAATACGTTTATATGGCGCAACCTGAGAAGTTATGAAAAAAATAAATTAAAGAAAGTGCAAAAGATGCCCAAAGGTTTTTTCCGTGACCAGGGAATACTGCATCATCTCTTGAAAATTAATAGTCTTGATAATTTATTAATCCACCCAGTGGCAGGTTTTTCGTTTGAATCTTTTGTTGCAGAGGAAATTATAAGAGGGTTTCAGTGCACATTAACAGCAGGTATTGATTTTTATTTTTACAGAACCAGGAACAAATCGGAAGTAGATCTTATTATAGACGCTCCTTTTGGCGTTATTCCAATTGAGATCAAACTGGGCCATAAAATTAAAAAAGGGATGCTGACGGCATTGAAGAATTTTTTAAAAGATACTGATGCTCAGTTAGGGATATTAGTAAATAACTCAGATAAAATTGAATTCCTGAGCGAAAATATTATGCAAATCCCGGCCCAATATTTTTGAAAATTTGTAATAGTTCACCACGGAACAACACGGAGTTTCACTGAAAAATCACCTGCCACGCCCATAGGACGTGGTTTGATGAAGACCCATCGAAGGGGTCTAAAAGCATCGCAATTGCTGCAGATTACAATCCAATATTCAGGACGTAGCCTATCAAGCTAAAAGACTATGAACATCGAACATCGAACATCGAACGTCCAACGTCGAATTTTGAATAAGGTATTCTGCCAATTTATAAACTGGCGGAGCGAAGCGATTTCATCATTCGATGTTCGATGTTCATTCTTTTTAGTCCCTCTTGGGCAAAAACAACTGAACGCTTATGGGGATAATCCCCCTATTATGAGATGGATAGAAGGTGGGTTCTGAGGTTTATCTTCCTGATTTTGTTCCTGTGAGTATCAATTGTACATGTGGCCAGATTCATGAATTCTGAGATTTCTTTTGTGCTTTTACCCTGCCTGACAAGATTTGTTACCTGAATTTCCGTGGGAGTAAGCCTTAAACTTATTTTGGAAAATTCGCGCATCAACGGCGCAACAATCTCATTCAAATTTGCTTCGATGATATTTACCAATACCTTCGCCAAAATTAAAAATTTGTATTTGACTTAATAGTATACAACATATAGTACCCACAGTTCGCATCTATACAATATGTTGTGCGTCTTTAATACAAAAAACACTAAAATGGAAATTGG
>JAYEGR010000070.1:0-13623 GCA_034659175.1 Thermodesulfobacteriota bacterium
AGAGCTTTTTTGTGCAGACCTTGCCAATAACCTGCCTCCCATTTGAGTTTCAGGTATTCTTTTTCTGTAATGAGAATCCGGGGAGTGTCAACCGGCAGATCAATGATTTGGCCAGTAATTTCGGAGGAGGAAAATGGTAATTGTTTTTGACACGAAGCATTCATGCTTGTTACTATAACAGACTAATTAGCCCGTGTCCCGTACTTTCTTTAAGCAAAAAAACAAAGCCGAATATTTACTTGTGGGTAAAGGGCAGGCCTAGCCGGGGCGGCCATGGACAAGGCGGTGTTTTTTGGAAAGACGGAAGGCCCCCTCCAGCGTGCTTTTTATCGCCTCCATGGGCATCTATATCCTACTTATTAATTTTGTCACCCTCCTGTTCGGCAACGAAGTGCAAATACTTTCCCGAGGCATTGAACCTTCCTTCTAATGGGGGACATTGGCGCTTACCAGAATGCAGCTTGTACAGTTTAGCTCCGGCTGGTTTTTGGTTATTATCTTCTGGCTCTTTATCAGAAAGAATCGGCTGGCAAAAGGCATCTGGGCCATGGGGGAGACTCCCACCCTGGTTATAGTCCTTGGTTTGCCTTATAATTTAATGCAAACGGCTGTCTTTGTCATCAGTGCCATATTTGCCGGTACCGCTTCATTGCTTATACAGGCCCTTGATATCGGCATTGACCCGCACGTGGGCATGCATGCCTTGCTCACCGGAGCGGTTGCCGTGCTTGTCGGCGGAGTAGAAGTATATTGGGGGTGGATCGGCGGAGCGACACTTCTTGCCGTTCTCCAGAGTATTTCGGTATGGCAGTTTTCGGCCCGCTGGAGTGACCTTATTACTTTCAGCGTACTCATCCTTACACTGCTGTTCAGGCCTCATGGATTATTTGCACCCCGGAAGCGTCGGGAGGAACGATGAATTACATACTCCACCTTTTCACCATGATCGGTATTTATCTTATTCTCAGCTATGGTCTGAACTTGGTTGTAGGGTTTGGGGGTCTGTTGTCGCTTTGCCATGCGATTTTTTTACGGCATCGGCGCCTATTCCTGCACCCTGCTGATGATGGAGGCGAACATTTCTTTTGTGCCGGCAACAATAATCTCCATGGCTATTACAGGCGGTTTTGCCCTGCTGGTCGTATGTCCTGGTAACGCCCTGCGCGCATTTTCATTTCTACATCGGCGGCCCATCTCTTAGCCTCGCCTTTTACGTCAAAGGTTCTGGCTAATGTTCGAAAACCTTTTTCCCGGACAGTTGCGGTACAGGTCGTCCTTTTCTTTCCTATGCGTTTCTGAATGCGTGCCATGGTTGTTTAATCCAAGCCATCATGGACTCATTTTTTGTTCCATTTTTATTCCATTTCAATAGCAGAATATACAAGGAAAGAGCAGAAAAAAGCAACAAAAATTGGAACAAATCCCAAAAAAAAGGGGGCTAACCGGTTGATCTTCTTGGCTAACCCCTTGATTTTACTGGTACGCCAGGAGGGATTCGAACCCCCGACCTACGGATTAGAAGTCCGTTGCTCTATCCAGCTGAGCTACTGGCGCGCATTGTTCAAAATATCTTGTAACTATTGACCTTTCCGGACCTGAAAGACATTTTAGTACCTTAGTGGTGATTTTCTTGTTTTTTATGGCAAGAAATCAAAAAGGTGAAATATTTTTAAATAGTTACACGCAGATGTTAAGGTACTTATCCAGGACCTTTAAAAAATTCCAGTTTATCTGGGTTAGTATACAAGTCTGCTTCTCTTCCGAGAAGTCAATGAATGTAGCCTATTCAAAAAATTTCATGGCGTTTTCTGGATGTTGGGCCCGTTTTAGCTTGCATATGTAATAATTAATCATGATCCGATCCACTAATCTGTTACCATCGGCCTGTTTATACATGTCCATAAGGCGGAAATAATCTCATCCATGACCATAAACTGATTGCCTGCCATAAAGAGAACAAGATCAGCAGAGTCAGCTATATCAAGGTTGTGAAAATCTTCGGCTCTGATAGTTGGAATTGTCGGAAATGTAGCCTCATTCATGAGGATTCACTCTGTTTTACGTATGCTCCTTTTTATTAATCGGAATTCAGGGCAAATTGGAAGCAAGTGACAACAGAAGCCGCAGATGTACGTATCTGTGCCGTTATCGCATAGCACCACCAAAAACATGGCTATGTGACGACAAATGTAAATAAACGTAAACGTTCACAGGCACCGCATCCGAAGTCTCGCAGTCTCGCTTACCTGCACGCGACCAAGGCAACCATTAAACGTTAGGGCATAACTGATCGCCTTGATCACGCACAGCTACAGCACCTGTGAACGTCTGTGAACGTCTAACATGGCAAGGGGATTTGCGATCCGGAAGGGCTTTTGCTACCCCGCGATTGGTTAACGGCGCCTGCCGCCCGTTCAGATATTTTACATTTCCGGACGAACATTATTAAATACTGTCAGCCAGTTTGGTGCCGGCTTTGAATTTCACGACCTTTTTGGCCTTAATCTTCATTTTCTTTCCAGTCTGAGGATTTCGGCCTTCGCGTGCTGCCCGTTTGACTACGGAAAAAGTACCGAAACCAACGAGAGTTACTTTGTCTCCATCACCTAGGGTGTCGGTAATGGCATCAATAAAACCTTGAATTGCTTTAGCTGCATCGGCTTTAGTGATTTCAGCAGAATCTGCTACTGATGCAATAAGTTCAGCTTTATTCATATCATATCCTCCAATGTTGAACTAATTAGTGTCTATCCGGAAATGATCAATTTTGTTCAAGGTCAAGGAATGTAAAAAAATAACCAAAGTCATATAATTAATGTTACGAGGATTATTTTTTTCGCATGACGCAGAAATTAAACAAAAAGGCCATTCATGGATGGGCACTTGTTAAACGAATCAGGCTAGCGCCAATTCATACCTCAACTTTATCAGTAGCTACAGATACAGTGTCAATCCCTGGATTGTCAAGTGAAATCATCATTTTTCCCGCATTATCAAAGGATTTGTGGCATGCTCATCCTGACCGGGCTACTCGTATCTAATGACGCCCCGACACCCATGTGCAATATTTTGCTTGTTAATTCAAACGGTTACACACAAAACTTACTAAATCACAAAATCACTCTTCTCTTTATGTAATTCACTATATCGTCCGGATCATCCAGAATTTTAAAAATCTCCAGATCATCCTTGTTAATCGTGCCCTGCTTAATAAATGACTCCTTTATCCAGTCAACACCTCCGCCCCAGAACTCCGACCCGGCTAGTATAATCGGGAACCCTTTGATCCTCCTGGTCTGGATCAGCGTCAGGGCTTCAAAAAGTTCATCAAGTGTGCCGAATCCGCCGGGCATGCAGACAAAAGCCATGGCATATTTAATGAGCATCACCTTTCGGACAAAAAAATATTTAAATTTCATCTGCACATCTACAAAGGGATTCAGCGCCTGCTCCAAGGGCAGGTTAATATTAAGACCTATAGACACGCCTTCGATACCCGACTCGGAAGCCCCCTTGTTGGCAGCTTCCATAATCCCGGGCCCTCCGCCCGTCATTATCGCATACCCGGCATCAGCCAGCTTGCGTGAAACCGTTAGGGCAAACTTATAATACTTGTCATCAGGCTTGGTACGTGCAGACCCATAGATGGATACCGCCGGCCTGTTGACTGTGGAAAGTGTATCAAAACCATCCACGAATTCAGACATAATCTTGAACAACCTCCACGAATCACCAACATTAAACGTGTCAAGCGCGTATTGTCTTGCTTCATCAACGGTTGAACCGGCTGGTAATTTCATATTCGCTGCTCCTTGTTACGAGTGGTATTTATTTCCACGTCCCTTAAATCATTTTCCCGCTTTTGATATCCTGTTCAATGCCCGGTCGGCCTGTTCATGGGTCAGTTCCAGTTTTAATATCTTTTTGTATATTGCCCGGGCGCGGCCTTTCCGCCCTAATTTTTCATTTACCCGGCCAAGCATGAACATGGTCTTTACATTTCCGCGGTCAATTTTCAGGCTCTCTTTAAGTGATTCAACTGCCGCAGAACAATCGTTCTGCTGAAACCGGACTTTTCCTAACCGATACCAGTAGTCTGCCTGGGATGCGTCCAATTCAACCGCTTTAAGGCAAAGGGAGAGCGCAATATCATCCCCTTCATTTTCCAGAAGATAAAGTTCACCAAGAAGGCTTAAGGCCTTTGCGTCACCGGAATTGTGTCCGACCGCCCTCTGAAGGCTGGCTATGGCCTTCCGGTTCCGGCCGAGCGCCATGTATGCCTCACCCAGGTAGCAATGGACTGCGCCGTGTCCCATGTCACCTTCCCCTCCGCGCCCGGCCTCTTCAACACGCTTAAGAAGCCTGACCGCATCATCATACCTGCCTGTCCGACAATAGAGCCAGCCGAGAAGAAGCATAAGATCAACGCTGTTGTCATCAATACTCATTGCCCGCTCAAAAAACTCTATCGCCTCATCATTCTTGTGATGTGTAAGATAGGCCAGTCCCAGATTAAACAAGGCCATATAATCAGAACCATCTATCTTGAGCGCATTTTCAAAACAGGGAATTGCATCCCTGTAACGATTCATATGGGCATAACTCACTCCCAGACTATTCAGCAGATTTACATTTGCCGAATCAAGCGCAAGTCCTTTCTGATATTCCTTCACAGCCCTTGCCAGATCCCCTTCATTGTAATACACGTCTCCGCTGATATTCAGACTCACGCCGTTAAACGCGGTCACTGTCCCTGTACCATAAAACCGGGTGTGCAGCAGGGCCTTCCGGGAATTTACAGGAACATCCGATTTTCTGAATCCAGGACATGGATAGACTGCGATTCCCATGGAAAAACCTGCCCCCAAACCATTATCAGAGTTATTCGCGTCCCTCCCTGCCTTGTCCAGAATGGTCTCGGCCCAGGCAAGACCACTTGTTTCATCAGCCCCTGCCAGGAACACGTAAGCCTCTTTCCGATCCACAGACAGTACCGGTATTTCATCCCCTGAAAGCAAAGTGATGCGTTCAACAAGATCTTCTTCTTTTAAATCCTTATCCGATTGAATCAGGACAACCGCAAATAAAGTTTTTCCATGCCAGAGATGTTTTAATTTCTTCAGGATCGATTCAGGCGTGGGTTTTAAAGGATGATTTTCAAGATCACTCACACAAACATACGAACAAAGGGCGTAGGGCCCCTGTCGCCGCGCTGTCCGAAGCGCCTCCCAAGCCTCATCCAGCAGCCTGTCGGATGTCATACCGGCAAAATCAACGGATAAACGGCCCTCTGAATCCTGCCCCGGATTTCCTGAAGTGATGCCGATATGGGCTCTGGAAAAATTCTCGTGCCTAAGCCACCTGAGCACCGTATCCCCTATTTTCAACGCTTTGTCGATGCCGGTATTTTCCCAGATAAGAGCGAATATCCCAGCGCCAAGATAATATAGCGGCGTTGCATGACCGACAAGGGATTTAAGAAACGCGCCCGCCCTTGAAACATATGAAATCGCTGATTCCGGATCATTACTGCGTGGAAAGAGTTCTATAATGCCAAGCGAAAAAACAGCAATATCATAAGGCTTGTTTAAGGTCTCATCAGGTTTTTCAGATCCGGACATTTGAGGCCGAGACAACAACCAGTTAAGTTCTTCACGCAGATGGCGGCTATTTAAAAGCCCGGTGGCAGGATCAATCGACCAGAGCTTGATCAGGTGAAACTCCCGTGAAATGATTCGGCTCCTGTCAAGGAGCCAGTTGACCGGGTATTCGGGAAAACCATTGGGACTGTCCGACTCAACCACTGTCACGCCCAAAAAATCCTCCCCCTTAAAAAGCGGTAGATAGATAAATTCTGCGCCTCCATCAGCCGAAGGGAGTCCTTTTTCTTTAACTGCCCCGATTCCGGCCTCCCACTCTTTTGGAACAGCATCATCCGAGTCCGTTAAAATGTAAAAAACCTTTTTACAAGGCAGAAAAAGTGAGACAGCACGAAAAAAACTTGCCCCCAGGAGGCTGAAGTCCTCCTGGGTGAGGTCTTTTTCACTCAGATCAAAAGGGAAATGTTTCATATCAGAATTTCCAAAAGCAGAGCGGCCAATCTACCCAGCTCGTTGTCCGCCACTGTCCTCATATCCAGGATGAACCGATCATCCTCAATTCGGCCGATTACAGGCGGGTCCGCTGACCTCAATTTCAACTCAAGGTCGTTCACGGTCATAGATCCGGGCGCCATCGCTACTGCGCTGCTTGCAAGACCCTGTTCAGGTAAAGCGCCGCCGCCTGCCCGGGACTCCGTCTTTAACAGGGATATCCCGCATGTTTCAGCAGGGATCTGTTTAATTTTTCTTAACAGCCGCCTGGCCCGCTTTTCAATTGTCTTTAAGGGCATGGTCAGCATTGTAAGTGTAGGAATAGTCTGCAGGGCCATCTTCTCATCAAAATAGAGTCTGAGCACGGATTCCAACCCTGCCAGGGTGAACTTGTCGATCCTGAGAGCCCTGTTCAACGGATTCTTTTTTACGCGGTCAATGATTTCTTTTTTCCCTAAAATAACGCCTGCCTGGGGACCGCCTAACAATTTATCACCGCTGAATGTCAGTACATCGACACCTGTTTTTATGAGTTCGGAAACGGCTGGTTCCTTATGCAGTCCATACCTGGAAAGGTCAACAAGGCAGCCACTCCCCAGGTCCTCCATAACAGGAATTCCCATACGGGCGCCAAGATCTACCATGTCTGCAAGCGAAACTTCGGACGTAAAACCGATCACCTTGAAATTACTGGTATGGACCTTAAGTAGAAGGGATGTATGATCGTTAATCGCGGCTTCATAGTCATGCAGATGGGTCCTGTTGGTAGTTCCGATCTCGACCATTACAGCGCCGCTTTTTGCCATCACATCCGGAATCCGGAAAGACCCGCCGATCTCAACGAGTTGTCCCCTTGAAATCACGACCTCTCTGCCATTGGCAATGGTATCCAGCACAAGAAATACTGCTGCCGCATTGTTGTTTACCACAAGTGCGGCCTCAGCCCCGGTCAGGTCGCAAAGAAGACCTTCGACCAGACTATAGCGGCTGCCGCGCCTGCCCGTGGTCAGATCAAATTCCAGGTTGGAATATCCTGATCCGACGCGCAGGATTGATTCCATGGCGATTTTGGGCAATACGGAACGTCCCAGGTTGGTGTGAACCACCACACCTGTGCCGTTTATAACAGAACGAAAATTGAGCCCGGTTTTCAAGGCAATACGCTCTTCAAATTTCAAAACAAGCACATCTTGATCAAGATCCTGAAGCAACACCAAATCGCCGGCCAGTATCGCGGCCCGCTGCTCGCCAAGAATCTCGCGCACGGCGCTCTTTACAAGGGTCATCGGGGTCTCTGTGTTATCCGCCACCCAGCCCAGGAACTCATCAACCTTGGGAATGGCCTTAAGCAGCTCCTGCCTGACGGATCCCATCTCTTTTTTGTTCACTAAACGCCTCGCATGTATATTTTAAGGTTTCAGGCAAAAGGGGTGTTGGTTTTATTTCTGGCTATCTCAGGATATGAGAACGATTACATACGGAGAAGTAATCCTTCCACATGA
Source organism: Thermodesulfobacteriota bacterium (assembly GCA_034659175.1). GTDB lineage: Bacteria > Desulfobacterota > Desulfobulbia > Desulfobulbales > DAOVYS01 > DAOVYS01. The sequence goes on from JAYEGR010000070.1 coordinate 7,595, forward strand.
AAAAAATGTGTGTCTAAAGTATAAAGCTGTAAACCATACTGAAAAGCTACGGCTGCTATCCAGATATCATTGGTGGGGACAGGGGTTCCCTTTTTTTTTAATTGATTCAGAATGAAACTGTAATACTCAGCAGTGTCTTCATTCACCGTGTAAAGGTACACCCTGGGAGAATCAAGAAACATTCCAAGTTCCCGCCTGTTTTCTTTTTCTCTATTCCCTGCCTTAAAGCCTGACAAAAGTTCTCCCATGGAAATAGCCGTAATCCCGATATGGGAAACTTGTCGCATGACAGCAACTACGTCAGGATTACCCTTAAGCGAATTGGAATAAATATTTGTGTCGATAAGAATTCTGTTCATTTCCAAAGTTCTTTGTCAATTTGTCGTTCAGTATCGATTTTTCCTTGAATCTTATCATATTCGTCTTTTGACCATTTACCAAAAAGATGATCAATGTCATGATATTGCCGGGTAAATAGTTTTTTTTTCTCAAGACCGACATGCTTTTTCAGTGTCTCAAGAACAAGCTGATTCACACTCTTATTTGAAGCTAAAGCTTCTTGTTTAAGCAAAACTGCCAATTGGTCGTCAACTCCGCGTATTGAAATAGATCGCATAATACCCTCCCCTGTCAACTCGTGCATTCAATATGATTTCATTATATGCGTGCAATTATTTTAAGTCAAATATTTTGAGCTGTGCGGATGACAGAGGTTAATGTTTTGACAATGATCCTGAAAGGGCTAACAATGCTTAGTACCTTAGAAAATATTTTCGTGAAGGTACTTATACCCCTCTTGGGGGGTACTGAAAATAGTCCAGGGCCTTTAAAGAATTCCAGTTTATCTGGGTTAGGTTTTAATCTTCAAAATACCTCCTGTATGCCTACGGTTACAACCTTCGTCTTCTTTGACTTCGAATAAAAACGAAGGTTTTCGGATAGGCTTTAAGGGGAAATATTAGAAAAAATGATTGACAATTATACCACAAATTGGTAAAAAAATTTACCAATTTGTAGCAAAATCAGCCAACAAACCAGCCGATTTGAAAGGAGAACCTCTTGCTTAAGATCTTACAAGAAATTATTCTTGATTTTCAAAGTGAAGTCCTGAATACAGGAACAAAAAGACATTTACAGTATGAATTGGTAAAGGGTAAAGCCTTTGTCTGCATCGGCGTAAGACGTTGCGGAAAATCAACCTTACTTTACCAGATTATTAAGGATCTAGAAAATCAGGGTGTTAGACGGGAGAATATACTGTATCTGAATTTTTTTGATGACAGGCTGACCGAGATTAAACACGGAAATCTCTCTTTAATTATTGAAGCTTATTACTCTCTTTATCCTGAAAAAAAGGGAATTGAAGACGTTTACTGTTTCTTTGATGAAATACAGGAGACAAAAAACTGGGAGCCATTTGTTGACCGAATTTTGCGTACTGAAAAATGCTCTGTTTTTATTTCAGGCTCTTCTGCTAAAATGCTTTCAAAAGAAGTTGCAACGCAGATGCTAGGACGATCTCTTGTATGGGAATTATTCCCTTTTTCTTTCAAAGAATTTCTTGATTACAAGAAAGTTGATTATAGAAAATTAACTTCGAAAAACAGGCTTATTGTAAAAAAATCCTTTAATGAATACTTCCAGAAAGGGGGATTCCCCGAGGTGAGAAATGTATCTGATAAAATCCGCATAATGATACACCAGGAATATTATAAGTCGATTCTGCACAGGGATATTATCGAGAGATTTAATGCTATTCATCCTCAAGCAGTTGTCCAGGCCGGTTACAGGTTAATTTGCTCTGCCGCCTCTCTTTACTCAATTAACCGAATTACCAACTATCTCAAGTCTCTTGGATATAAAGTGAGTAAGGACTTTGTTTCTTCGTGTTTAGGCTGGTTTCAAGATGCCTATTTCCTTTTTTCTGTAAAGATCTTTAGTCCTTCCATTTCAAAACAAAACGTAAATGCAAAGAAGATCTATTGCATTGACCACTCAATGACAACTTCAGTTGCTCCCGGTTTATTGGCCAATAGAGGCCATTTGCTTGAGAATATAATATTCGTTCACCTCAGACACATAACAGAGGAAATTTATTATTACAGGACTAAAAAGGGCCGTGAAGTTGATTTTATATGGTTGGATAACAAGGGCAAGAGGAATCTTGTTCAGGTTTGTTTAACTTTGAAGGATCCACTTACTAAAAAGCGTGAGATTTCATCACTTATGGAAGCCATGAACGAGCTTGCTTTTCGTAAATCAACGTTAATTACCCTGGAAGAAGAAAATATCATAAAGAAAGGGGATAAGATAATAGAAGTTGTGCCGGTATGGAAATATATTCTTAAGAGGGAATAACCTTTTTTAAAAAAAACTCAATCTCAAATCATATCATTATCCTTAGCGTGGTTGAAAAAAAGATAAGTTGACTTACTTGCTCTCTTTATCAGGCTTGGGAAAGCCCTGACCGATCGGTGGATACGAAGGAAAGGGGTCAAGTCTGCTGTTGACTGTTGATCAGCAAAACAACAGTCAACAGCAGACTTGACCCCTATATTCTAAGTCAGACAGAATATCATTGCCACCTGGGAACATCTTGGGTAGCTTGCTGGCGGCATCAAAGCCAGACAATTATTATCGAGGTATATTATGTTGGCAGTCGTGAAAAAGCCCCATACTAATTCCAGTCTCTTCAAGATTAAAGGAGATATCCCCGCTGGAGTCTTGAAATATCTTAGACGAGAATTCGGACAAGATGTTGAGGTGATCGATGAAGACGAAGAACTCTTGAATATCTTTGAGACTGAATGGTACCAGGAGATCAAGGAAGCGACAACTCCTGGAGAAATCCTAATGATTTACCGTAATAATTTTGGACTGACGCAAACAGATTTAGGCCAGAAACTTGGCAAATTTACTCGACAAAAAATATCTGATATGGAACATAATAAGCGGAGCATCAGTAAAGATATTGCAAAAAAACTGTCCCGGTTGTTTGATGTACCGGTTGACAGGTGTTAATACGCACTTTATTTGGCATAGGATTTGATGATTTTTGTCAAATTAGATGCGACAAATTGACTCAATTGTCACAATAAAAAGATAAAGTTATTTCTTTGAAATAACTGATAAAATCAGTTCAACACATATTGACATCATTGCAATGCTGACGTAGCGCAGCGAAGTCACCCGTAGGGCTTGGCATTGCAATGATGTCAATATGTGTTATTTGGCTTATTTATTTAGAAAATTTTAGTCAATATAATGTGCTACTCAACAACAGGTTTCTTTAGCCCATAATGGGGTCATAGGCATTTTGAAAAGACGTCGGGAATTGCTGATCATAGTGCAATATTTAATTTTACTCAATATTAGAAAGCCACGCCCTCTGGGCGTGGTCAGAGTTCAACGGCTCTGCCAGTTGAACAAACACAGCTCATAAATTACTCTTTTGCTAGGTTGTCCCCACAACTTTACACAAAGGAGCAAAATATGAGCCGATTTAGGAAATTATCACATACGATCTGGCATTGCCAATACCATATTGCTTGGACCCCAAAATATCGTATGAGAATACTTGAAGGTGAGGTTGCCATTGAGGTCGACAATTGTGTGCGTGCATTTAGTGAGCAGAAAGCTTGTGAAGTTAACGAGTTAAATGTCCAGATAGATCATGTTCATTTAGTTGTAATGGTTCCTCCCAAAATATCGATATCAGATTATTTGGGTATTATAAAAGGAAGAACAGCTATACGAGTGTTTAATAAATTCCGCAAGTTGAAGAAAAAACCCTATTGGGGTAATCATTTTTGGGCTAGAGGTTATTGCGTTGATACTGTCGGTTTAGATGCCGAAAAGATACGCAAATATGTAAAGTATCAAGAAGCTCAAGAACGACGTGCCGAAGGCAAACAACTTCGATTGTTTTAATATGCATTGGGGGCAACCAAACCTCGCCCCCTCAGGGGGCAAGAGGCAGTCTTATCCCCTTTCAGGGGTTGTTACGTTGCGCGACCATTGGCACGGATTTGCCGTTCTTGTTGCACCTTCCGTGCATTGCTGATTTTGCGGCATGATTATTGCGAGCTGGCCAGTTATTTTTTTTCTTAGCCGGTAATTTCAGCATGTTGAAGCTATTCATGAGTGTTCTGTTCCAAAGCTGACAGGGGAGCACTCGGAACGGAACGGTTAGTTTTGCACATATTCCCAGGCTCGCCATGCCACGAAATTTGCAACGAATCATGTCAAAGGTCGCGCAACGCAACAGGGGTAAACTCAAATCCACCCCCTCTGGGGGTGGATTTTTAATCTGACCCCAAATATTCCGACAGAACGGGATGGATAGTAAGTTCTGTCAACAAGTTCCCTTTGTAAATCAATGAGGTTTTCCTCGCAGTTCATCTCAAACTTCAGGGCGTTGATAGTCCCTCTCTTGTTTCTGCGGCATTTGAGGTACTGCCTCTGCCTGTATATGGTTTTAAAAGAAAACAGACGGAGAGCATCATTATCGCTGCGCACTGGCCACACATAGTTGTTGTTGTCCTTATTGTCGTTGTTCACGTTGCCATTGTTCATGTTCACGTTCCAGGCGTTGTTGGGATTGTTCTCATACGTAGTACTGGACCAGTAGTTGTTGGACTGAACTTCTTGTCTATCCACTTTGTGGCCGAAAAAGGCCCCTTCGGCTGGCAATCCTTTTGTCAAGGTATGCCGGCCTGCATAATTATGCCCCATGGGCGGGATAGACGCACAATGATGAAATAGGCACGCTTGCTTATGAGAAATTTTTTATAAGCAATTCAGGCCCTCTCCTATCTTCTTGACAGACTCTTTATCCATCCCTCGTTCTGTTTGCTTACCGAAACTGTGCCTTCTATGGCATATTGAAAAGATTTAAAACCCTTGAAGGCCTGGGCCTCCTTTGAGATCCTTATCAAAACCTTCAGTTCCTCCAGCCATTCCCTAAGTTCATGCAAGATTGGCAGTTTCTCCCTGGCCGAGTTGGCCTTGATAATGAGCTTTACAATCTCCCTGCTCACTGTTCTCAGCTCGGACCCCAGGGTATATTTATTGTAACGGCTGAAATTCTTTACAATCTTTTCAAAATATACCGCTACTTCCATGGCCTTTTTGTATATGGGCAGGTGTTCGTAATATGCCATGAGCCGGTTTCTCTTAAAAAATTTTTCGCGGACAGGGGGATAAATCCCCCTGTACCCCCTATTTTAAATAATCAAATAACTCAAATAACCAAATCATCAATTGTCGCTGCGCACTGGCCACACATAGTAGCGGTTGCCCTTATCGTCGACGTACACGCCGCCACCGTACATGCCCACGCCCCAGGCGACGTCGGGATGGTACTCATACGCAGTACTGGACCAGTAGAAGTCGGACTGAACATTAACAAACGGATGCCCGCTGGGAAGGGCCGGATTATCCTGCGTGGTATCCACCAGGCTGGCCAGCTCCTCTACGGTGGGGAGCCGCCAGCCCTTGCGATCAGCAATACTAAGGTTGCGGCAGTAACTCATGGCATTCTGCCACGTTTTAGTTGCAGCAACTATATTGGCATCCTTTGCCCAGGTAAGCCCGGTCTCCTTGTCCAGCACTGCTTCACCGTCCATCACACATTCGAATCGACTGGAGCTACAGCCAGTCATCGAATCACCGTCAGTAGAGTCCAGCTTCTGACTCCACGTGGGCGGGAGCTTATCGAACTTCTTCAAGTCCGAATCGCCTGCACTAACCAGCCCCGGCAACAACAGTGCCGTGGTAATAAAGGCCGTGATGATTGCTAACACTAAAATTGATTTAATTGATTTTTTGCTGTGTCCTCATTTTTTACCTCCTCCTTTGTTTGTTGGTAAATACTTAGATGTTGGAATGGGGTTCGGACAGCTCCATCAGGCTGTGTGGACCAGAAGTCGAGTCAATCCTCTCCAGTAACTTTTCAGCCACTTTACAGTCGTTCGCTTTCAATGCGCTGTAGATGACTTGGCTTGACAACTTACAGTCCATTATATTTT
>JAYEGR010000071.1:0-39457 GCA_034659175.1 Thermodesulfobacteriota bacterium
ATAATATGACAATTTTTTTTGTAACACATGATCTTGAAGAAGCAGTTTTTTTAGGCACTCGTATTCTGGTGCTTTCCCAATATTATACAGACGGAAGAAGCAATGACAAAGAATTAAAGAGAGGAGCAAGAATAGTAGCAGATTATCCCTTAAAAAAACATAAACCATCCTCAACCAAGGTTAAAGAGTCGGGAGAGTTTGGCAGGTTCATTCAGAAAATCAGATATGATGGATTTGATCCGGAAAAGCTCCAGCATGTCACACAATTTAATCTTGAACATTCTGATTCGTTCCAAACCTTAACAGATGATGAGAAAAATATATGTCAGGGATCGGATCTGGGAGAAGCATTTTAATTCAATACCGCCAGGCCCCGTGGAGGAGTTCCAAGCATGATCCTGCGGTCAACCCGTTTGGATGTGTTGTCAATCACGGTTATCTCACCTCTCCCCTCATCACCTACGTAAAGCCACCTTTGATTTTCTGAATACGTCATTTCAAGCGGTTTGTTTCCTGTTTTTATTGTCCTGAAGGCAGTTAGTCGGCCTGGTACAAGGGTTGAGAGGTCTCCGCTTTTATGATTGGCTACAAAAATTGTGCTTCCCGTATTGAAAAGTCTCCGCGGCCTTGAACCGACCCTTATGCGTTTTAGTATTTGATGCTCTTTTAAATCGTACACTGTAACGGTATTCAACCTGCTTTCAGCTATGTACAGAAGGTCGTTCCAGACTAGGAGGCCCTGCGGGTCGCTGCCCACTGAGATGATTTTCTCTGTTGTAAGTTTTACAGGGTCAACGAGATAGACTGACTGTGACATGGAAGAGGACACGGCAAGCTGGTTATGGTCCGGCAGGCAGAGAGCATATCGTGGCCGATGACCCAGTATAACACTGTTGGAGATTGTTCCACTTGGCAGATCTAAAAGGACAAGCCTGTTTCCCCGTTCATCCAGGAGATAGGCGGATCTACCGTCTGAACTTACCGTCATAAAGGTAGGTTTCAGAGTCGTCGGCAGTTTAATGATATCCACGGTCCTGTGGGTGGAAAGTTCAATGACTTTGATTGCGGAATCCCCGGCTGCCAGGACATATAGATAAGTGTTGGATGGATTCACCGCCAGATAGGAGGGATGCCCGCCAACGCCGATGGAGCCGCATACCTGGTTTTTATCGGTTCTGATCAGATAGATAGTATTGATTCGCGGGCATACCGCAAAGGCAAGATCCGCAACCAAGGGAATGGTCTGTTCGGCAATGCTGAAGGCCGGTGCCAGACCGCCGTCATCAGTAAGAGATGCCTCGGTATCCCATGTCACGAAAAGTGATCTGCTGTCGCCTTTAGAGACAGTCAACCCGGCAGGAAGGGCAACTTCAATCTCAGGATTGCCCGGTTTCAGTGTGGCCTTTTTATTTCCTTTGTGTATAGCTGCCGTTTTCAATGTAAATTTTATCTTGTCATAACGACCTGCCGGCACATCATGTCCTGCGACAAATACCTGGCCCATACCGATTTTGACTGCGTCGATCTCAACAACGCCGGAAGTCAGAGGGCGCCAGACGCCATTGGAATGGATCTCTACATCTGTGATATCCATGTTGATTTCAGGGCCGAACGTTTTTTTGAGATTCAAAAAAACCGAAAGCCTTGCCGCCTGGTTGCTCCCCTTGTGCCATAAGGTTTTTCCGGCTGAATTTTCAGCCGTCCCGGTTGGAAGGCAGCCGCTGAAAAAAAACAAAAAAAGGGGTATTAAGAGAAGCAGGAGAAATGGAGGACGGAATTTTTTAAGGGTATTTGTTGTCTTCATGTTCACACCGCTCAATCTTTTTCCGTGTGGCATATTGCGCAACCGTTATAACCTTCCACACCGGGCCATGCCTTGTAGTTCCATCGAAGCAGGGAGGAGTATGGCGTCCCGTGAGGACGATGGCAGGAAAGGCACATGACAATGGCATCGTTCGAACTTGTATAGACCGTCTGGTTGACTGTCGCCCCGGTATTCGCAGTTGCTACAGGGGAAATCACGCTGTATGGGTTAAATTCCCCGCTTCCACCGTTATAGAAATCGAATTCGCTGCCGGTCGAGCTTCCCATGTCAAAGTCGGTCGGGTGTCTAAACCAGACGCCCCCGCTGAAACTGCCCGGCGCCACATTCCCGCTGCCGTTGTGGAAATCGCCATGGCACTGCGAACACAGGCTGCTGATCGTACCTGCTGCATTGTCTGTTTCGAAAGAACGGTCCTTGCCGTAATATTTGTTGTGGCTTGTACGGGAGGGACGGTACTCATATGTTGTGTGTCCGAATCCCTGAATACCATCCAGAAAACGGTAACTTTTCGCAATGGTCGATCCGTCCTGCCAGAGTTGTGGTTTAGTATAGTGATGGCTCATTTTCATGGCGGTAAACTGGTCGGACTTGGATCGGTCTCCATGGCACCCGTACCGGCCGGCGCAGGCGAGGCGTGCGCCGAGAGCAGTCCCTCCCGGCGGCGTAAGGTGGAGTGTCTGATCTTCGTCTGTTGTAGCGCCTACCACATTATGCCCCATTGAATCGTTTGATACGCACCAGTAGAAGTTTCCGCCTGCAAGTGTATTCGATTCGCCATCCGTGCCGGTTGTTCCGTAGACAGGCGTTTGTTCCGTATCAAGAACAAAGGGGAATGAACCTGTAATATTTGTTCCTGTATGACAGCCGATACAGTCGTTTCGCAGCAGGGACGGGTTCAGGCCTGTATTGTAAGTCATCTCCACACCGTCCTGGCTGTTGTGCATGGTATGGCAGACGTCACATTTTTCAGAGATAAGTTTTGCTTCAGAGGCAGTCAACGATAAAAAATAAATCAGGACGATAATCAAGCCCCATACAATTTTTGCACGCATGACATTTCCCCCTTGCCGGATCAGCGAGTAAATATCTGAATCCGACCGTTGCCTTCCTCTACCACGCAAAGCCGTTCCCAGGAATCAAACCTGATTTCAGCCGGGTAATAAAGCTGCCCCCTGGTATGACCTGAAGTTAGAAAGTTGTATTTTTCCCTTCCCTTTCCGTCAAACACTGAGACAACACCTTGGTGGCGATCAAGGATGTATATCAATCCGGCAGGCCCCACGGCAAGAGAACAGGGGAAATCAATGGCTTTGTTAAGCCGGATTTTTGTCACCGGATCGCCGTTTTTGTGAAATTGATACACGGTTTTTCTTTCACGTTCCAAGGCCCATACCGTGCCTTTACGAACTTTAAAGTCCGTAAATCCATATTTACAATTCGTGCATCCAAAGCGTTTTTTAACATTCAGATCCGAATCCAGTGCCAGTACATCGCCGCAGGCCTTGTCCAGGAGATAAACCGTGTCACCTTCAATTTCAATTCGGTCAGGGAAAATTTTGGTTCCGTTGTGACTGATTACATGTCTTTTAAGCTGTTTGTTTCGTACGTCGATCGTGGTGATCGTGTTTTTTTCTTTTTCCACAACCAGGAGTCGGCCATTGGCATCCCTGACCATGTCAAAGGGAACCCTAAGCTCGCCTTCTGCGTTGAATTCGTTGATAAATTTTCCATTTTTGTCAAAAGAAACAAGCCTGTTGTTACCCGAGTCAACAATATAATACCGGCCTGAACTCTTGTCCGTGAAAAGGGCGGTAGGTTTGTTCAAAGGGGCGCTTTCAACCTCCTCCATCTTCAGATACATCCGCCACTGCCATGGGCCGGCAAATGCCGGCATGCTCCCGGCAAACAACACTAAAAACAGCACGACCAAGATACCTGGAAAAATAAAAAATTTTTTCATGATTTGTCCGGTTAAGTTTTGTTTAATACTTATGACACTGTTTACACAGGTCTTCGGACCCGCTTGCCTTTAACTGGTTTTTGAAGTTCGTGCCCTTTGGGTCGTGGCAGGTTACGCAGGTCAGGGTTTGTCCGGTCCTGGGGTCTATGACGTTTTCTCCGACAGGATGCGTGTTTGCACCTTCTTCCTTGTGACACCCGGAACAAAGATCAATCCCTCCGCCTTTCAGCATTGCCGGTTCATTTGAGCCATGGGCGTCATGGCAGGAGTTGCACATGAGGACATCGGGGTGGATATAGAGTTTGTCATTGTGCCTTATGAATGTATCGTTATGACAGTCCTTGCAGAGTTGATCCTGACGGCCTTTAATCATGATTGTTGAATCCGATGCATGAGGTGAATGACACTGTGTGCAGTTGTTCCCTGCCCGATTTGTCAGATGGCTATGGGTTTTGAAGAATTCCTTTTCGATTTCTTTGTGGCATCTAAGGCACGTGTCCGTACCAACAGGTTTATCGTTTATATGACATTCCCCACAACCTTTTTTGCCTTTTTTGAACGGCCTGTGGAGAACTTTTCTGATCAGTGACTTATCATTTCCGCCGTGTGGGTTGTGGCAGGAAAGGCAGTTTTTCGGTTCCGTTGGAAAATTCCTGTGGCTGTTTTTGATTGCCTGATGTTTGTGGCATGAAAAACATATGTCATCCGTATTGCCGGATGTCCTTAAAAGCTGGTAAGTCTTAGCGTTGTGTGGGGTGTGACAGGAGATGCATTGCCCCTTTTTGAATGGTGAATGCGTAAATCTGAACTGTCTCGGAATTTTGTTGTGACAGGTAAAGCATATTTCATTTAATTTTCCCTTTATCAGTCCGGCCCTTTGGGTGGAATGAGGGTCATGACATGCCGTGCATTTGCCCTGACGTACAGGATCGTGTACCACGTCCCTGGCAAAGGATTCTTGTTCATCAGTGTGACATGAGAAACAGAGTTCAGCCCCGCTTTGCTGCAACAGCCCTTTGAATCGTGCCACATGAGGGCTGTGACAACCGTTGCATTCTTTTTTTGCCACTGGTTTGTGCACTACGCGATTATTGAATGCCGACTTGTCATGGCATTTGCTTTTAAAACAGCCGGCTTTGGAAAAAACAGTTTCATAAGTTCCAAGGCATAGAAAAAGTGTAAGTATCAAGGAAAGCGTTAATTTTTTTTTCATCATTACGACCTCCCTTGGTGGCAGGGATTACAGTTGCCTTGGTGGAACGGTTTATGACTCACCGGGTACAGAAGTTTTTTGTCTGCGCCTCCGTGAGGGTCATGACAGCCGATGCATGAATCAAGGCCTGGTTTTATGCCTTTGTGCGCGGTATTAAATTGTTGAGTATTTGTTTCGTGGCAACCAAAGCACAGTGTGCCGGCAGAGGACTTCAGGATGGCCGGGTTGCCGGAACCGTGGGGCTGGTGGCAGTTTCCACATTTTTTTATGGCTGGTTCATGGGCAACTCCATCACTCCAGAATGCAGTCACCTGCCTGTGGCATTTTATGCATAGCGCGGGCTGCCCCTTAATGAGGAAATTGTCATGAGAGGAGCTATGGCTCACGTGGCATGCTCCGCAGTTCAAATTTTTTACAGGAGTGTGTTTCACTATCGTCCGGTCAAGAGCGCTCCTCATACCTGAATGACATTCCAGGCACATTTCCCCCGCCTTTTTCTTCATGTTGTGCGCAAAATCACCTGCGTGCGGAGAATGACAAGCCATACATTCACCTTTTTCAAAGGGTTTGTGTAGAGAGATGGCGTCGGATATTCGCTTGAGATCATCGTGACATCCAATGCACAATTCTCCTCTCCCGGTGTCGGCAACCAGGAGGTTCTTTTTGTTTGACTGGTGGGGGTTATGGCATTTTGAGCACTCTCCGGACAGGAACGGCTGGTGGATGCTGAATTGTCCCATTTCGTCTCCTGCCTTTTTGTGACAGGAGATGCATAGTTTGCCCTGAGGCCCGGCGAGCAGATTCTTGTGCATGGAATCGTGGGGCGCGTGGCAAACCAGGCATTCGCCCTTTTCAGCAGGGTCGTGGGTTATAGGCCCGGAGGTAAACTGTATGCGCTCGTGGCACGTAAAGCACAGGGTCTGTGGTTTTTCTTTAAGCAGGGAGGCAATTGTGGAGTTATGTCCAAAATGGCATGACATGCACTCGCCCTTGTCGGCAGGAAGATGAACGTTTGGCTTTTCCTCTTTTATTTCTTTTGTGTGACAGTTTAAGCATAATTTTTCAGAAGGCGTTGCCAGCATGATTTCATGCTCGCTTGCATGGACTGCATGGCATGTAACGCATTTGTTGTCAGCATAAGGCGGGTGAACATCCAGGCCCGACCCTTGTTCTTTTTTATGGCAGGATACGCACAGGGCGTCCGGTTCAGCCTTTAAAGCCATGTTTTTTGATGCATCAAGAGTATGACATGAAGCGCATTCGGCATCAAGCATCGGCTTGTGCACAACTGATTTCAGCATGCTTTGCCCATTGGAACTATGTGGAGAGTGACACAGAACGCAGCCTTTCCGGACAGGATAGGAATTATGCGCTTTTTGAAAGGCCGGTGTGGCGATTTCATGGCATGTCAGGCACAGTTCGTCCTTGTCCTTAATAAGAATTGATGCATAATCCGAGGCGTGGGATTTGTGACAGGTGGAGCAGCCTTTTTTTACAGGTTCATGCACATTGGCCTTTGTAAAGTCCGCTGAATTGTGGCAGATAAAGCAGGATTCATTGCCCGGGGCGCTGAGAAGGCTTTGAAATTCGCTGTTGTGGCTCTTGTGGCAGGTGGCGCACTTGCCGGACGTTACGGGTTTGTGGACGGATGTCATTCCTGTAATCTTTGCCATCTCTTTATGGCACGCAAAGCAGAGGCCCGGGGGGTCTCTGCGCAACTGGGCCGCCCCGATCAGACCATGTGGGAGATGACATACGTCACAGTTATCTTTTTTGACAGGATCGTGAATTACTCCGGTCTTGAGCCCGGCCACCAATTCTTTGTGACAATCCCCGCATTTCTTGCGAGCTGCTTTCCTGGTCTGTTGCCCGGTCTCAACACAGGCTGCAAGCGCTGTGACCAGACACAGGATTATTAAAAACCCGAATCTTTTTTTAGGCGCCATTCTTTTTCCCTATAAGTTCTTTTTTAATTTTTTCCCAGGCCTTTTTATTCACATCAATGGTGGATTCGGCCTTTAATCTTTCCAGATATTCGCTGCGTTGTTTGTCAAATTTTTCTTTTTTGATGATAGGAAGTATTTTCTCTTTTGTCATTTCCAAAGGCACAGGGCGGGCTGGTTTACGTTCAATGAGTTTTACTATGGCTGTTCTTTTATCCTCGCCCTTGGGGAACGGGTCGGAGACCTCTCCTTTTGCGAGTTTACCAAGGACTTCTTTTAAGGCCGGATCCAGGTGATCTACAGGGACATTCCGGACCGGCGGCTTGCGGGAATAATATTTTTGTGCGGTTTCGGAAATGTCTTCTCCTGTCGTGATTTCAATCCACATCTTTTTTATAAGCCTTTCTTCGTCTACCAGTTCCACATATTTCACTGTTTCCGGCATTGTGAATTCATCAAGATGTTTATTGTAATACAGGGCGATCTCTTCCTCGCTCACATCGGTCACCGTAAAAAAGCGTTTTTCAAGCTCCTTGATGAGCCTGTGCTGTGTATAAAACTCATATACCAACTTGAAAGGCTCCTTTTTTTCGAAATGGCGGTCAATAGATTCCCATGTAGTCACCGATTGTGAGATCATGGTATTTAAAGTCTCCCGCATAAGCATTTTTTTCTCTTCTTCGTTCATGTCCATTGCCCGTCGCCCGCGGCCGGCGATATTTTTCTGAGCCTGTTTCAGAAAATAACTGACCGAAACTTCGGCCTTATCGGTCTTGACAAGTATCTTGTCAAGCAGTTCCTCAGGGGTCATGTTATTCGGTCTAATGGCTTTAAAAAGTTCCTCGTCCACTTCCACGTGGAATTTTTTCTTAAGTTTTTTGATCAGTTTGGACGTTAATTCCGCCTGGGCCTGCTTTCTCAGTTCCTTTTCAATTTTGCTTTTCAGATTTTCAAAATCAGTGTCATCAGGCCCGGTTACGTCCACAACAAATAAAACCATATGGTTGGTCCCGGATTCAAAGGGCCCGGTTACATCACCGGGGCCTAATCCTTTCAGGCGCTTCGACCAGTTCTCCGGAATGGTTGAAGGCCGATACCTGTTTTCGACTGTAAAGACAGGCCCTCTTTCCTCAGGCCGCAGTTTGATAATATCTTCTACTGTTCGGGTCTGTGATTTAAGATTGTCGGAAACCTCGGATGCTTTTTTTTTCTCGTCAAAAACGAACGTCCTTACTACGATACCGGGGGTGTAAAACTCCTTGTAGCGTTTTCTCAAATCCTTGTCCGTGATGTTTGTCTTCGAGTCAACCTCTTCATATTTAAGGATCATCAAGGTCCGGGCCTTGAGAAATACGTTTATCTTTTTCACGTACGAAGGCATAAGGAAAAGTTCCATGCTCCTTGCCTCTGCGGTCAGGAGATGCCAGTCAATAAAGGATTCCGGGCTGTCAGGGAACCCCATGTCTTTTGTTTTAAACGAGTCCCACCAGTGTTTGTAATCATTAGTGGTGTATTTTGTCTCGTTGATCGTCACCAATTTTTTGTTGTTGCCCCATGCTCCGGCCTCACGGTTTCCGTCTGCCGCCATTATAATAAGAAGTATAAGCAGTGTTATTCTGATCATTCCATACATTTGTTAAATCCCTCCGAAAACCATAGTTTCAGAATTTCGCCGGAGGCCCGTTTTGCAAGGCCTGTGACAGTATTTTCCATTCCGTAGTGCATGACCTTCCTGTATTGCTCACCTTCGCTTCTGTGGTATGTGGTCCACAGGATTCGGGCCGGGTCAGCCTGTATGATCCGGATGTCAACGGCAAGGGAAGGTCTGGATTCCTGGCCGCTGACTATTTCGGCCATGTCGACAACCCTGCCTGTCACAAATAATTGAACATCCAGCCGGTTTGCCAGGATTCGGACCTGTTCAAACGTGGGCATTTTTTTGGGCGTGATATTAAGCTGCCTATATATTTTCCGGATATCTCCTTCTTGTGATACCACATATTTCCCGGATGAAACAAGCTCTGACATAAAAATTCTGTAAAATATTAATCCACCGAGTTCAAAGTCGGTTTCGTTCACAAAAGGAAGAACCGCCAATCTGCAAACCCTGTCTTCGGGCATGACGCCGAGTTTGATCAACCTGGGCCCACCATTTATTGTGCACGAAGTGACAGCTAAAATCAAGAGGGCCGAGATAGCGAGCCTTGTATAGAGGTTCATAGGTTCATTAGTACCTTACTCCTGAAACCCTGTCAAAAAAAACAAGAAATTTTTTGGCGCACCCCGCTGACATAAGCTGAAAGCGAGGTGACACGGATTTACTGGACAAAGCAATTTTTAAAAATTTGGGTTGCGGGTATCACCCGCCTTAGAAATCCAGGTTCCATTCTTCAATCTGTTTTTCCTCGTGAGTCTCGTCCGGACCAACCAGTTGAAAAAGATTCTTTACTTCTTTTTTGGTCTGGTTGCCCAGGATATCTCTCACCACGATTATGCATTCAATATTGTCCGGCATATCGGCGTCCGGGAATGACAGGTTTACGCCGGCTGGAAGGGTGTCACCTTCCGTCTGCTTGAGAAGTTCATTGTCGCTGGACCATATCTCGATCTGCCAGAAAGATATCGGTATTTCGCCGGTGTGTTGAATGTTTACCAGAATGTTTTTATCCTGTTTTTTCGCCGTGAGTTCAATCACAGGAGGTGTGCGCGATATAGTTACCTCCTGTGATGTGATTGATTCGTTGTCTGCCAGGTCCCATGCCTTGAGAACAATGTTGAAAGTGCCTTGGTCTACAAAGCTGCCGCCGGATGTCTGCCCCTTCCAGAGAAATTTTTCGGGCAAATTGCCCTTGCCGTCACCGGCCAAGACCGTTTTTCCTTCTTGATCTTTAATTGACAGCTTCCATCTGGCGATTTGTTCCTTTTTTTGAAGCGAGGGCAGGATTACGACTTTATCGCGCATCACGTTTTCTTGGCTTGCCGATCCCTTGATGTTGAGTCTCATGTCCGGGGGTCTGCCGTCCACGTAGTATTCTTCGAGAAACGAGGTTTTCTCGTCCCCTGAAGACCAGCGGAGGATCACACTGACAGGATATACTCCTTCCCTGTATGACGAAAGCCATGTTGCCTCGTAAAAGTCGGTTTCAGGTGATTTCAGGGCAAGATGAAGCCGGTTTCCCTCTTTGAAGAAAACCCTGGGTTCTTCTCCCGAGTCTTTTGGCAGAGAAAAGCGGACCATGGCTCCTATTTCTTCTCCGGGCCGCATATATTTTTCCGTCAGGCGCCATGAATCAAATTCAAGGTCGGATTCCTCGGGCGGCAATGCCTGTCCCGGCCGTTCAGGCCAACCTGTCATGATTTCCTTAATGAGATGCGGCATAAGGTCATCGACTGAATCAGGCTCTCCGATTCCCAATATCCGTCGAGTGTTGGAATGACTGACCCCTCTTGAATTTGACCATATCGTGACACCGTCTTCAGTCCGGATGAGGCTTAAGGTCAGCCCCAATAGTGGAATTTTTTTTCCCTTGCGCTGGCAGAGCGTGCCCAGGAGAATCAGGTCGGCGCCCAAGTAGTCCCTTGCCTTGAAAATATGGTTTGAGTACATATATCCCAGCCAGCGTATGCGGTTTTGGGCCATAAAGGAGATGATATCAGGCTCGGAAACAACATCAAGCCCCTTTTCGGCAAGTATTTCGGACAAGAATCCGGTCAGTTCCAGGTCAGCTCCATTCCGGCCATGGCTTAAGTCTTCCACAGGGAAGACCGCCACAGTAGTTGCTCCCGCAGCCGCAAGGTTTGTCAGGCAGAGCAAAGCTGCTAATATGATTATCCTGGTAGTCTGCATTGGTCAGGGTTGCAAAGGTTCAGGGGTTCAAGGTTTAGAGGTTCAGAGGTTCAGGTAACCCTGAACCCTGAACCTTGAACCCTTCCCTTATAATGCCTCGGCAGCGGCTGATGTGTGGGCCATGGTGGCGAGCATTGTACGAATCAGTTTCATGCCTACGTGGTATGCGTCATAAGATGCCATTCCAAACAGGCGTCTTACAAGGGAATCACCGTTTCCGTGGCCGCTTGCCTGCCAGAGGATCAATCCTGCGCTGGGCTCGATAAGCATCAGTGTAATGGAGATCTCCGGATAGGTGACATTGCCCCTCTTGCCTTCGCCGGCCTCGTCCACGGCGCCCATGAGAAAAGCCTGCGCATTAAGTTTCTGTCCGAGCCGTTTCAATGTTCCTTTGTCAATCGGGTCGCCTGGTTCAATAACCTCTTCTTTTAGCGCCGCGTCAACCAATCCCTTATCCACAACGTCGAAGATACCCATTGCAAGCACCTGGGTAATGGTCATGTTCCTGACCCTGAAAGCAGAGTATTCCTCCTTTGTGTGGTTTGCAAACTGCAACACTGCTATCCGGTTTATATAACTCAAATCAATATCTTCCCGAAGAAAGGATTGAGAGCTGGATTTGGTGCCGCATCCCCCTGAAAGAAATAATAAAGGCAGTATCAATGCAATAAGTAAATAGTTTCGCATCAGTTGTGTACCTCTTTAAATTAGGTGTTTAGGTAGAAGGTAGAAGGTTGAAGGTAGAAGGTTGTTACAGCACAGAGAACCTTACGGTTAGATCGGCTGTAATGCTCCATGAATCTTCCTCTTCCTCTTTTATATCATTAGTGCTGGTGTCGGCCTCATCCGCCTTATCTTGGGTTGTTCTGTAATTGCCGTCAAGGTCAAGAGACACGTGACGATTTATGTTCCACGTACATCCCATGGAATAATTCAGGCTTGTCTCGTCCTCTGACTGATCGTATCCCGCATCGAAGTTCATCAGCAATTTCTCTGTGGGGGCCAGGGAGGCCCCTAGACCGAGTTTTGTCAAGGGATCATCAGTCCAGCTATACGAGCCATGCGCATTTATTGAAAGAAATTCAGATACGCGCCAGTTTAAACTTGATTGGATATCAATGGGGTCTTCTTCTGATTTTGAGTCATCCGTGGCATCAATGTCAAATGTCGCGGTCATCCTGGGGTTCAGCCGGGCGGTGAATCCCAGACCAGCGCTCCGGGTTGAGCCGGTTTCCCCTGTCTCGATATCGTCAGTCAGATTGACGGAGATGTCCAGATCGGCATTCAGATCAGGGTAAAGCAGGGCGGTTGATGAAAAACTGAATGTGTGGTTCGTGTCCGTGTGAACGCCGTCTTCATACCTTTCTCCCATGGTAACTCCCAGGCTTACATCCAGAGTCGGCAGGATCGGGGTGGAAAAATTCAGTGTGTATGACCGGTTTGTCTTGTCCGGTTCGTTAGTAGCCTCTGACAGGGAGTCGCTGACACCGAGTGTTGTCTCCATATCAGGGAAAGGCATCCATCTGACGCCGCTCGAAATTGTTCGCTGGGATGATTCGTCGTTGTTCGAAGAGTCTGTTGACTGCAGAGTCATGCTGCAATCAATGGAAAGATCAGGCGTGATTGCCAGGTCCATGCTAAAGTCGCTGATTGACTCGGTTCTATCCGATTTTTCCGTAACGGATGTCAGTCCCTCTGAAGCGATCCGCCGGGCGGCATCCACCTCTGTGACGATTGCTTCGGAAGGTGGATCGACGGCCACAACCTTGAGATAGGTATTATAAAATCGGGAAACATCCACTTCAAATCGCCGCCTTGATGAGTTGTACGATGTGAATGCGTTTGACCTGAACCGGGTCCATTCAGTATTATCGTCAATTACATCGTCATCGCAGTAATAGACGTCCCATCGAAAGGCGGCAGGGTTTGACACATCTTGCTCGGTATAGACATAAAAGATGTCAATCTGTTCCCGGTTGACCTTAATGACAATGTTTAAGTCCTCTGTGGCCGGGTCGATCTCCGCAGCATCCGTGTCAAAGTCATCATCATTCAGGAGATTATTTGTAACAATGGATGTTGATCCTTGATCAGGAGAGTCATCATGGCCTGATAAAATCCGGGTCCAGGTCGTGATTCCGAAATATGCAAATCTCGACTCATCAACACGGGATGTCGATTTCGTATCGTTGATTGTGAATTGCTGTGAGAGCGAAAGGGTGAGGCGGTTGTCCCAGAATGATTGCGATGCCTCAAAACGTGCGTTATGGTCGGTTGACTCTGATTCGCGGCCCTCGATCTCATCAGAGGATGTGTTAAAGCCGTATCGATAATAAATCGTAAAAATATTCAGGTCCCAGTCCAGCGTGAACCCCAGGTCAAAGTCCTCCGAATCATCGATGTCGTTAACGCCGTAATCGAGGCGGAGTTCAGGCCATAATTCTTTATCCCAGGCGCTGGTGATATAACATTGGGCGTTGATCGGGTTGTCTTCGTCAGTCTCCTCGCCGGTCTCCTCTTCGTTGATGTCAATTGTGGTCGACGAGGAAAGGTCAAAGAGAAAAATATCATTTTTAATTGCAAGGGATAAGTTAGGTGTGACTGACTGAGTTGCCTCGTTTTCTTCATTGATCTGAATATTGTACCGAAGCGATTCGTTCAGGCTGATGGTCTCGGTTATGTCCTGATCAAGGTTTATATTGACATTGTACGTACTCGTAATGTCATTTGTATCTTCATTGTCGGTTATGTACTTCCAGTTTGCGTTTACATCAATCATCCCGGCGCTGCAAATTTTGCAGGAAACCAGACCAATGAAAACATTTAGAAGTATGCCCTTGACAGCCCTGATTCCCATTTTTTTTATTTTTTCACAGCCTTCAAAATAAAATTACCGCAACTTAATCCTTTGTTCCTGTTGCAGGAGCCTTGGTTCGTCATTCCGGCTAAAGCCGGAGGTAGCGAAGACTCCGAATTGCTATTATGGCCGTGCGCAGTATTTATGAAATGAATTCAGCTAGATGAGGGCACGCCTGCTTTAAGCCATAACTGACTAATATTTTATCAAATCTTAATAATTGTGTCAATTGTGGATAATCGAATTTTTGGGGCTGTTACAGCAAACAATTCAGCGGGGGTAAGGGTTTGTTTAGAAGTAAATTTATAGGTAAATATTCGGCAGCACTCCAGATATTTACAGACCGAGGTTTTTTGTAAAACAAACGTTGATCTCATCGTTTTCAAACAAAAACACCCGCTCTTTTGAAGCGGGTGTTTTTGTGAATATATTATGCAGGATTATATTAATCTTTTGTAGTATGACAATGAAAGCATCCTGTGTCTGTGGCTACGGCGCCGCCGGCATGCATTGTAGAGTAATCCCACCGAAGGATATCGGCATTAGCGGAGCCATGTGAATAATGGCAGGAAATGCAAAGGACGATGCCCTCGCCTGCCAACGGTTGAGTTTGGCCTACCGGGAGATTAACTCCGGTAAAACCTGTTTGTCCCAAAGGAACCGAACCGTCTGCTGCCGGTGCAACCTCTGAATATTTGTCCCCGCTGATTCCATCAGCAGGTAATTTGATATCACTGGGATGGCGCAGCCATGCTCCTGTATTGTTTGCCGGGGTTTCATTTGCGGCACTGTGGAAAATGCCGTGGCACTCTGCGCAGAGATAGTTGATTGTGGTTTTGTCGGTATAGTCGTAATTGCCGTCAACTCCTGCATAGATGTTGTCGTCAGCCGTGTTGCCGACGGAATAATCAATGCTCTCCTTTCCGAAAATACCTTTCAGCATACGGTAACCGGTTAATTGGTCGTCGCCGTGATGCCCACCTTTTATGGCATCCTCCTGGTTGGCTATGGTGTGGTCGCCATGGCAGCCAAAGGAGCCGGCGCAGGTCAACTGCTCACTCCAGGTAGTAGTGGTTGGAAGACCTGTAGCGCCCGTATGGTCGGGGATGTCATACCCTGGAGGGGCAAATCCAATACTTGCATAAATGTCAGCGTCCTCATCGTTAACATCTAGTACATTATGTCTTGTTGCGTCAAAGGTGGCATCTGTATCCGATATTATAAACCCGCCGGGCAATGTATTATCATAAGAGGTGGGCTTGCTGATATTAGTTACAATAACAGCTGGATAGCCTACATCGTTAAATTTGCCGCTGTTGCCTGTATTTTGTGAATGGCACCCAAAGCAAGAATCTTTCGTAAGCGCCCCGTGTGTGTTGCCGTCTAGAGCGTTGGCAGCGCCATTTTGTGAGTTATGCATGGTGTGGCAATCTGAACACGGGCCTTTTACCACCGCCTGAGCGCTGCCTGCAAATGCGAACAGAGTCGCTGCCGCACCCAGCATAATTAGATTTATATACGTTTTTTCCATGCTTATTCTCCTTTTCAAATTTATATTGTTTTTATAGATTTCAGATTCAATTTTGAGACGTCATGCAGTTAGGTCAAACCCTTGTGGAAAAAAAGGCGTTGTTTCGAAAACCTTTAGGTCGACCATTTTACAAATTTATCTCTGCAAAATTAATACCACCTTGCCTGACGCATTGGAATATACGTGATTTCTGTTTGTTTTTTGTCGCGCAGGCTGGAATAACATAGAAAATATAGAAGATTTGAATAGTTAGACCCTCCTATGATTTTTTTTGCCGCTCATGCAAGTATCATCACTTTGTTTGAGCTATAAAAAGGTGTTTGTAAAGTGCATATTTTTCCGTAAAACCGGATTTATTGTTGTCGTAAAATCGATTTTGTTCCCATAGCATATTGCAACTACTTGGAATTTCAAATAAATTTTTTGGTTTGGTTTTTCGCAATATTTTCCTGAATCCAGGAAAACATAAAAAACGCATATGCCAACCTCTGGTATGGTTGACGCCAAGATTGCCCCAAAATACAATGATATTAAATGGTTGATTGGTTTGTGGCCTTGATAATCGCAACATCACCCCTAAACCAACCAACTAAATCAACTAAACCAACTTTTACATAGCCAGGTTGTGGTTGTCAAGGTGGCAGTCAAGGCAGTCGGGCAATTTTTTGTGCGTTGCAGCCGAATGTGGCGTGCCGTGACATTTATTGCACGAGGGAAGAGAAGGGTGAGTGCCCTTGTGACAGAATGCGCACGTGAAATTCCTGTGTTTTGTCGTCGTCTTGTCCATCTCTTCTCCAACAGCCTTGTGGCATGGGGTGCAGAGGCTCCTGGGGCTGGTTTCATCGCTTGCTATCTCAAATGGGCTGTGGGCCGGATGGCACTGGACGCAGTCTGATGCCACCTGATTTTCTTCGTGAGGTTCGTGGCATTTGGAGCAATCCGGGATCTCTTTGTGAACAGGGTGGCAGAAGATGCAGGAGAGATCTGAATGTTTACTGGGAGAACTTTCAAATTCATCCTTTTGTTCATTGTGGCAAGTCAAGCAGGTCTCTGATTCCGGATTAATGTACGCTGTTTTTATTTTTTTGCTCTTGAATGCGCGTGAAGATCCGGGGGATAAATTTTCGTACAACCGGTTGAATTGTTTGACAAACTGTTTGCGCGCCCCTCCTCTGGAACCTGATTTTTCAGATACGGTCATGAACCTGGGTTTGAGCACCTGTATACGGTGGTTAAAGAGGTCCGCCACTATAAGGCGTCCTCTGCCGTCGGTTACAAGGCTCGTAGGATGCTGGAACCAGCCGGGGCTCCAACCTTTCCCCCCGAACTCTGATATGTAGTTGCCTTTAAAATCAAAAATCAGTACCGTATGGCGCATGTAATCGCAGATATAGACGAATTTACCCTTCTCATCAAGGGCCAGGCTCTTTGGCCGGCTCATCTTTCCCTCGGATCCCCCTTTTTGGCCAAAGGAATAAAGTAACTCCTCATCAGGATTGTAGACATAGACCTTGCTCGTTTTTTCAGACAACAGATATATGTTACCATTATTGTCGATTTTAACGTCATTGATTGGAACCGATTCAATTTTTTTGTTCGTTGTATCTTTAAGGGCTGTCTTTTCTGCTTTAATCGCCGCTAGGTCAATTTCCCCTGGTTTACTTTCAAGGTTTTTTTCTGATCCGGGTTTGGATTTTTTTTCAGATGTGTGAGGTGTCTCTTTTGGGATCAATCTGTGCAGGAAATGTCCACTACTGTCGAGCACGAGTACTCCAAGGAAATAAGTGCCGGCCAGATACATTTTTCCATTCCTGCCAATGGCAATTCGACGCGGCTGGAACTCTTCGTCATCCCTTAATTTGTCCTTAATATCCTCGAAGGTTATTTCTTTTTTTTTAAAAAAAGCCGCGTTTAAGACAGTGATGCGGGAAGGGATTTCCCTGTATCCGTTTTGACATACATAAAGATTGCCGTTTTGATCCGCGTAACCGCCTGATATTTGATTGAGACCGCGGCCTTTTCCCAGAGAGGTCAACGGTTGGTAATCAGGGCCGTATACAACAATGCGGCCGTTTGCACTTATCACATAGAGTTCTTCATAGGTGTTGTCGTAAAAAATCGTTGAAGGGAACTTGAGCGGCTTTGCCTGATCATCGCTGTAAATCATTTTCACTGGTTTTGCGTTTTTGAAAACGATTTTTTGTTTTTCAGTATTGGATGCGAAATTTTCAGATTCGGCGGAAACCGGTAAGCAGAGGGTAAAAACCAGGAGTGTGACGAGAAGTGAAATGGCTGGAGAGAAAAGAGAAAACCGGCAGCGGGAAACGGCAGTCCTTTCCAGAGTTTGAAGAGTTGTTGGAATGAATTTAAGCCTGTACGCTCGTTTATTCATGTATCCAAAAGGTTCAGGGGGGTAGAGGTTCAAAGGGTCAGAGACTTTTGTTTTTCCAGCCTCTGACCCACTGAACCTTGAACCTTGAACCCTTATTTACATATGCAAATCATGTGCCGTGTTATGGCATGAGCTGCATTCTGGAAATTTTTGGTGAATCGAAAGGTTGTGAGGCGTCGCGGTATGGCAGTCCGAGCAGGCCATAAGCTGTGCATGGCTTGGATGACACTCTGCACAAGCGAGGGCAGTATGCTTTGTGACATTGGCCTGGAGTTCGTCATGAACCACTGTGTGACATCCTGTGCATACGGTATTATCCTGGTTTTGAGGATAAGTAATTGTGAGTGGTGTGTGGACAGGATGGCATGCCATGCAGTCCGGATTATTCAGTTCAACCGACGGGCTGTGTGACTCGTGGCATTCTGAACAGTCGGGGATTCGTCCGTGGTTGTCTGAGTGGCAGGATGAGCAATCCTCGTCCGTGTGTTTGCTGGGCTTGCTTATAAGACTCTTGGCAACTTTGACGTGACAGGTTCTGCACTGGGTTTCAAGCTTGGATGCATCAGGGATTGTCACGATCGGCTGATGCGGGTCTGTGTGGCAGTTTAAACATTTTGTGACAGCCTCTGCCGTGCCGTGCGGATCATCATGGCAGCTTGAACATAACGGCATGATCTCTGCGTAATTTTTTTTAAGAGGGTTATAAACATGGAACTGTTCGTGGCAGTCGGTACATGTGACCTTCTGATGTCTAGCCCCGTTATTTTTAAGCCTTTTAAAATGACTGTTATGGCACCGGCCGCATTCGTTGATGGAAAGAGCCTTCACATCTATATTATATACTCCCCTCTTTGCAGCTTCTTCCGAAGAGATCCGGCTTTTTGCCTTGACAGCCTCCGGAGGCGGTGTTTCATCGGCAGGCTGTACCTGGGCCGATTCCGCTGATTTTTGTACAGCCTGTTTCTGGAAACAACCGGTCAAAAACAGTACCAGACATAAGACACCGAATATGAAAATACCCAACTTACTTTTTGTTGCCATGATAACACCTCCGTTTAGCGGCAGGGCACCCTGCTTATGAATAATATATTGATTAAGGTATTCTTCTCAATTAAGAATATTTCCTGAGAGCCTTGGATTTTTTGAAACACACTCCTGCAAAGGGCATTCACTATGAATATAGGCTGCCTGATAACGATTTTTAATCACGATACTTTCGCAGGGTTACAAAAAAACTGTTAATTCCATTACAATTTATAGCTCAGCTTGTCAAGTGGAAACAGGACAAGCCCTGGATATTCGTTGTCTCATTATATCAAATATCCAGGGCTTGACACCCTGTTCGTGCAAGTCGTATAATCAAGATGGCGTCACAAAGAGTTGAATCTATAACGTCGCAGTGTTTTTTATATGACATTAAAGGACAAAAATTAATGAGAGAAACAAACTATTTAAAAGAAAATAGATATGTTCTGGCCTTGTTGAAACGGATCGACACGTTTCAGAATTTTTCAGATGAAGACCTTCATTCTTTTATGAAGCTCGGAAAGCTGAGGGAGTATAACCCAGGTGAGATGATCGTGAAAAAGGGAGATACTGACAGGTGGGCCTACTTCCTGATCTCCGGCGAGGTCAAGATTGTCAGGCAAGGGGAAACGCTCGGCATCTTGAATCGCGGCGGAGACCTTTTTGGAGAAATGGGGGTCGTAGACGGGGCGCCCAGGTCGGCCACGGTCTGGGCGCGAACCAAGACCATGGTTCTGGGTGTAGATTGTTCGATCATTGGCCACGGGAAAATTACCAATGATGTCGCATTCCTATATACTATTTACCGATTATTTGCAGAGGTGCTGGCTGAAAGACTCAGGATAACCACGGAGGAGGTCACCAAACTGAAATCCCAACTTGAACTTGAGAAAAAAAGAGAGAGGGTAGAAAAAAATTCAGACGATGAGGACAAGACCCTGTGGGTCTGATTGGAATCAGTCTGTTTCAGACTCTTGGCTTCCCGTCACGGGAATAAATGGCGTTCAGCTGAATAGTTTTTTTCAGGAATCATCTTTTGTCGTATGACATGTGAAACATCCGCCCGTATTGCCGCCGCCGGCAATCATTTCATCATAATCCCACTTGAGCATGTCCGGATAATTACTGGCATGCGCCGCATGGCAGGAAAGGCAGGTTACGACATCCGTTCCGGGTGTAACGGTATCACTTATTGAATCAGGCACTGTGGTTCTGCCTACAGTGGCTTCTACACTGTACGTTGTATAATACTGATATTCACCGCTATCCTTTATCACTATATCGGTTGGATGTCTTATAAAGGGCGAAGTGGCGCCACCTATCTCATCTACTGCATGAAACAGCCCGTGACAAGTACCGCAGAATCCGCTTATTGTATTGCCAGGCGCTTCTACCACCATTTCAGACATATTATGACAGCTGGTACAACCGAGAGCAGTGTTAAGTGCAGGCCTGGTTGACCCATAATACTCATTATGGTCACCGGCGCTGATGTTTTGATACTTATTCGCGCCCATATTTTCAAAACCTTTGACTTTGTACAAAAAACGATAGGAGTTGGCAACCTCGTCGGCAGTGTCGCACTTTCCATCCACATTCTGGTGGTGTGCGCCTTTTAATGAGACTACCCCACTATCACCATTTGGTGTGCGCCTGCCATGACAGCCCGCTGCTCCAGCGCAAGTAAAATCTTCGGGAACCGGGGAGGCATTTTCATGATGCCCCGGCGCCTTTGTCAATGTGTCTTCCATGTTGCCAAGGTCGATGAAAACATTGTGCCCCCTGTTATCATTGTCATCAATATACTTAAAATTCCCTCCTGCCAAATCCGTGCTATCAGTGTGATAGACCTGGGGAGTCTGAGAGTCTCCTATGATTTCAATTTTATTTGCCGTGCCCATTCCATGGCATCCCAAACAGGTTCCACGAAGCAAAGCAGGCTGTGCTTCATCAGTTTTCCACGGCTTGCCGTTTGCGCCATACGTTGCCATCTCACTGCCGCCTTGACTGTTATGCATTGTATGACAATTGGAACATAGCCCTGTCACCTTGGCCTTAGCATTTCCAATCAGTATAAAAAATACCGGCACAAATATAGATATGATAAGTATTAAATATTTTTTATTCATAATGTTTTCCTCTTTAAGGATTTTATTAATTGCTAAAATCCATGTCAGAAGAGTGTGCCGAATTTGATATTATACAAGTCTTTATTTGCCATAAGTATCATACATTAAGTTGAATGTCAAAAAAACGGCTGTATTCGAGTTTCTCAAAAGCCAATTCACCCTTATCTAGCAAGTGTTTCAAGCTGAATGACAGTAATCGTTCACAGGCGCCACATCCTGAGTCTCGCAGGCTCGTTTAACTGCACGCGCCCAACGGAAGTGCCCTTGGGGTGCGATCAGTCTGATTCACATAGGTTTACTATATTTTGCCAGCCTGCTGAACCTTCATGGTGCACATCCGGGGCCTGTGAACGATTACGAATGAGAAAATTTTCTGTTCATTAAAATTCCGGAGTTACGGGCAGGATTTTCCGGATGGTCGGAATTTTTTCGTTTTGGTCAACTGTACTCATTGTGCGTGGTGGCGGTAAACAATAGTGACATCAAAGGATTAGGTTTTATTTCAATCTGATGGACCAGATATTGCATATACATAAGGCCATAGATAGACCCATTATCAACAACATTTACGTTTTACTGTCATAGAGTGCCGGGGGGTATTAATCATGACTTCTCAAGAAGCTATCAGGATTTTGATGCTGAGTCCGTTTTATTTCAAGTTGGATTTACGCTCCAGGAAAATCCTGATCAAAGAATTCCGCGCTTTATTCACATAAGAGGACCCACCATACGGCGGCAGTGGTATTGTTTGCTTGTGTTGCACGGACTCCGAATCCAACCTAAAGCCGAGCGTAATTTTGCTCAATTTGTTTCCTCTCTGTTTCTTGTTTTCAGATTCCTTCCTCATTAGTACCTTACTCCTGAAACCCTGTCAAAAAAAACAAGAAATTTTTTGGCGCACCCCGCTGACATAAGCTGAAAGCGAGGTGACACGGATTTACTGGACAAAGCAATTTTTAAAAATTTGGGTTGCGGGTATCACCCGCCTTAGATCCCTTCCTCATTAAATTTCTGGTAATTTCAATTCATTCAATACACCATTTTTTTTATCTATTTTTAATCTCCATTTTTAGCTCTTACCTGCTGTAAATAAAAAAAACATTTGTGGAGGTCTCCCAAATAGCGTAGAGTACTCTGGATATTCGATACAAGGATATAACGATTACATACGGAGGAGTCTGCTAATTTTCAGGAGAACGGCATGACACAGCAAGTCAGAGATCTGGTAGAAAAATATTATCCTAATTTTCCAATTCGACACAGCGGAAAAATCTATCGAGACACAACCGAATTTATGAACATCTCCTATGGCGATGTTATTTTTATTGACGGTCTTCATTACATGGTCTTGAGAGACGAGGTAGAGCGGCGGTTTGGAATAGATGATCCGAAATACTGGGTCAAGAGATGCAAGGTACTTGAAACAGGAGAACGAAAGATCGTCAAGCTGGTCTTTTACGAAAAATTTCCAATAACTTTCGGCAACACTAAAATTTTGTGTCATCGCAGTCCTGAAAAAGAGGCCAGGATTCTTGATATAGTGCGGGGCGACATGCGATTCATGCAGGGCTTTTCATCCCACGACGATGTGAATAATAACATGCGAGTGATCGATATTATCAGGGGCAGAAGCCTGGATATTGAAGTCCATGGGATTGAAGAGGGCCATGAGACCTATTTCATGGAGAGTTTTCCGGTAATATTGGAGAAGTTCATAGGCGCCTGTGAGGCTATCGGTTTCCTGCACGGTCACGGGGAAAAACATGGGGATGTCCGAAGGGACCACATATGGATTAAATCCAAAACAAAGGAATATTGTTGGATCGATTTTGACTACACGTATGATTTTTCCCAGAATCCGTTTGCACTCGATCTGTTCGGGTTGGGCAACATTCTGATTTTTATTGTGGGAAAAGGGGACTGCACGGTTGGGTCCATGCTGGAGAAGGGATTCACTGAAGATGACATGGACAGGTTGTCACGGGATGATTTTTCCATTATTTTTCAGCATCGGCTGGTCAACCTTCGCAAGATATATCCCTATATTCCGGAAAAATTGAATAATGTTATGCTTCACTTTTCATTAGGCTCCAACGTTTATTACGACACAGTGGACGAAATGCTGGACGATCTGAGGCCGTGCCTGGATATCCTGGGGCCCTGATCCTTGAAAGCAAAGCGCGAAGATAAAACCAACCCCATATATTGACAAGGAGAAGCTCATGAATCCTAAAAAAATTCTCATCGCTGTTGATGCCTCTGAAAATGCGCTGCGCGCCGTTGAATACACAGGGGAGATAGTCGGTAACAGTGAAGAATTTCACATCGAACTTCTGACGATCGAACGTTTTTCCGACAGGGACCTGTTTGCCACTGATGAGGAGTGGAAGGAAAAATGCGGTGAGCGCCAGCAGGCCTATAAGGATTTTCTGGCTAAGGCCAGGCAGATCCTTATTGACAGGGGGGTACTGGAAGGCAATATTTTGGAAAGGTATATTGATAGTTGTAAGTCACCGTTGAGACCTCCATCTCATGAATGCAGCATCGGCACAAATATCGCACAGGAGATCATGAATATCATCAAAGATGAGGGGTTCGGCACTGTGGTGATCGGCAGGCGAGGGGTCTCAAAGGAAGTAGAGTTTCTTTTCGGCAGTGTGTCGACAAAAATTGTACATTATGCCAAGGGATGTACCGTCTGGGTTGTAAGTTAAGTTGATGACGCCCTTTGGAATGATGAATGACTAGTCACTCGTCACTTGCAGATCGGGCTCGGTCAACAGTGAGTCTAAACGCCTGGGGGCAGCGAATTTTTCCATTTGTTTCCTGTAATAATCTCTGTTTTCAGGATTAACGTCCATTGCCCTCCTTTCCGTATCCAGGGCGGATTTCAGGAGGCCGTTTTTCCAGTATGCCGTGGCCAGTGTGTCCAGGATGTAACCCTGCGGACGGATTGCCGCCGCTTTTTGCGACAGTGTCAGGGCTCTGACCGGGTCCTGGATGTCCTTATCAACGGCAGTCAAGAGCATCCAGGCCAGGTTGTTCAACGTGTCCGGCGAATTCGGCCTGAGTGCAAGAACCTTTTCATAGGCATCGGCCCCCTTCCCGTACATCTCCCTCTCCAATTGCAGGTCTCCAAGAAGATGATGCCACGTAGGATTTCCCGGGTCATTTTTGATCTTGTCTAAGAAAATAGCTTCCATATACCGTTCAAGAGGAGCGCCTTCAGGCAACGGCGCCGGTATTTTCCATAATGCAAACAGGCTTGCTGTTACGATTACAAGGTATAAAGCAAGGCATCTATATACTTTCAGATTATGTTTCCTGATGGATGAGTGATTTTCCTGGCACTGTTTCAGAAAATCGACACGCTGGGCTATGCTGAAATGGTGCCAGCAGGGAAGGTCCCTTATCCCGCCTGCCAGCCACGCTATTTTTTCAAGGACCCGCACAAGTGGCCAGCAGCTTTCCATTGCACTGAACACCTGTATGTCCGCCTGTCTCTCGAAATTCCTCATGAAAAAGCCGAAGACAAACCGAAAATATATGATCATGAGCAGGAATGATGGAAGAACGGCGCTCATGAAACCAAGAACTGCCTGGGGTCCGTTACTTGAAAAATCAATTACATGATAAAGAAAATCCGACTTAAGTAGAAAATATTGTATAGGGAGCATGCTGATCTGCGCCAGGGGAGCAAAACCCAGCAAAAGCAGGATATAAAGCTGAAGATGGTACTTTTTTACGTGCCCTATTTCGTGGGCGATTACTGCATCGACCTCTTCCGAAGTCATGGTTTTTATCAGCGCCGGAGTAATCAGAATGTATCGGAATCTCCTGATCAGTCCCATGATACCGGCTGTTAAGGACTGGCCTTCGAACAAGGGCCAGATCATGATGTCTCGGTATTTCAGATGCTGTTTTCTACAGAATTCCTCAATTCGGAGTCTGGCCGGCGAGGACGGCATGGGTGTGCAGTTCCATATCCTGGTGACTATTGCAGGAAATCCCAATGCAAGAACTGCAAAAAAGACCAGGAAAATAGTGGGTTCACCCCAAGGTGAAGAAAGGAATTTTTTCAGTGCGGGAAAGGAAGTCAGTTTCAGGACGTCGGAAAGCAGGGTGAGCAGCAGCCAGGGAAGGACAATCGGCAGGTTTATTCTGATGTTGGTGGAAAGAAATGATCGGCCTGTATGTGCTCTGCCGAAAACAGTCAGATAACTTCTCTTTGCCTCAAGCCACATCATGGAAAGGTAGAGAAAAAACAGGACAAGCCCACAGAGATTTATTAACGACGGAATTCGGGCCATGAGCGGGAGCCCGGCCAGGAAGTATTTGATGTCCAGTAAATAGATATCAACAGCAAAAAACAGTATGGCCAGGATGGAAGTCCTTTGCTCGGACGCGGAATATTGCGTCACGTTACAGACCCGTTCCGGCCTGAAATGAAAGCGGACGATATATTGAAATATAATTCCTTTGAGAATAAAGAGAGGAAGCGCGTACGTTAAGGGAAACTGCGGTGTGTCAGGTATGTTGTTTGTTGATAAGACGAGGATAACAACGAGTAGATAAATAACGTTGCTATAGTTCAATGGTTGAATCCATTTCTCGACGAAGATTCGGCAAGTTTTTTATTGTGATTACAGCATTTATTTACATATGCCTGCAATTGAGTATGGGTCAGAATCCCGTTTTCAGTGAAATACCCGCCGATTTTTTTTTGAAGGCGTCTTTGTTGAATAATTATCATTTTTAGTTGCGTTTTTGTCAGCAGGCCCAGATCAACCGCAGACTCTCCGAATTTTTTAAATGGTTTTCGTTGTTTGAGGATTGTAGGGATATCTGTTTCACTGAGCCACCCGAAGTCGCGTCCGATTTCACCAAGGCGGGGACGTTTGGTGCGCTGCCATACAAGGGCCTTTATAATGGTTCTCCAGTTGATGATACCTGAGTAATATAGGTAATGGCCCAGAAGAAGTCTTCGGGACGGCACCGGACCGCTATAGAATTTTTCCGCATCCCAGGCTAAATTATTGGAGTTGTTCCGGTGCCGGTATGAGGTCTGTGACGGTTGTTTGCTTGTCTTTTTGAAATTTGAATTTTTGTAACCGTTGTATTCAGTCTCCTTTAGAGAAGTTGGCGGAAACCGAAATCCTCGCTCCCTTGCAACAAGGTAATTCGAGAGATTTTCATATGCCTGTTGGACTATCAGAAAATTATCAGTGTCTTGCTTGAATGATTTTCCGTTTTTAGCGTTGTCCCTGTCCGGATGCGTTTCAAAGGCCCGTTTCCGAAAAGCGGTTCTAACTCCGGTCGGCTGAAGATACTCAAGAAAATCTCTATTTACGGTTAAGTTGGGGCCAAATAGTGCGTAACACGCATTATAGAGTTCCTGTTCTGCGACTACCAACGACATTTCAGGTGTCCTTATTCAGTGCGTGAATGGATCAAGGTTTTAATTATTTAATAGATCAACATTACTACAAACATTACTGCCGATCAATTTTTTTTTGCAAAAAAAACTAGAAAAGTCAAGGGGGTGGCTAAAAATGGGCTGAAAAATAAATTCATATAACCGTTCATAATTAGAACCGTGAACCACGGTAGAGCGTTTTTAACTTTTTTTTACCTCTGAGCAGTTGTCTTTTTTTTAGTTGACAAACTATATCATTTGGATA
This sequence comes from Thermodesulfobacteriota bacterium, assembly GCA_034659175.1. Lineage (GTDB taxonomy): Bacteria > Desulfobacterota > Desulfobulbia > Desulfobulbales > DAOVYS01 > DAOVYS01. The sequence goes on from JAYEGR010000071.1 coordinate 26,405, forward strand.
TAATCCGAGGTTTACATCTTTAATGCGTGATGTGTATACGCTTTATTCGTGGACCGTCCGGCAGGTTAGATGTCAATGGGTGCTGACAGGGATTTTTCCATTCCCGGATGCGCAAAAAAAGATGAATTTGGGCCTATAGCTCAGTTGGCTAGAGCCACCGGCTCATAACCGGTAGGTCCCTGGTTCGAGTCCAGGTAGGCCCACCAAAATTGACATATATTAAGGATTTGCTCAAAAAATAAATTTATATTTTCAAAATGTGAAATTGTTTTTGAACAAGCCCTAAGATTAGATTTAAAATTTTGAAAAAGTATTCAAGTTTGTATTCATTGTTGCGAACCCTATTGCCGGATTTTATTTATATTTTCCGGCAGCTTTGAAAGAAGATGGTGAGAACCATATTGAATGGTCTGTTTGAAGAGGCGTTAAGTAAGGAAAAGTTGTGCAAGTTTGTCAAAACGCGGGGTAAGTCCTGTTTGTTTGACGGATAAGGTGTAACCTGGGATCGGGTTGCGCCTTTTTTTTTGGGTAGGGGTACCCGTCAGGGTAAACGCATGAAATTTAAGTTCTGGAAATCGTGTGTTATGTCGTAATTTCAATCCGTTATTCTACAAGATGACGCGAACATCAAACAAAAAACCGCAGAATTTCGAAGTACGGTCCTTTGTCATTCAATATTCCTTGTTCGATATTCAATGCAACTGCCTGCAATAATCCATCTGGATGGATGTAACCAACTGCTTCTATTGATGTTTTGATGCGATTGCCCTGCGTAAAAGGGCTGTGTTCAAGGATTCCGGGGATGAAATTAAATGACCTGCTTACGGTTCTTGACGATATTGCCCCGTTTGGGCTTGCGGAACCGTGGGACAATGTCGGGCTCATGGTGGGTGACCCGGATCAGCAGGTTTCAGGGGTACTTGCGGCGCTGGATTTGACGGAAGAGATCCTGGATGAGGCGGTTTCGGCAGGAATAAATACCATTGTCACTCATCATCCCATGATTTTCAAGCCGCTCAGTTCGGTGCGCACAGACTTACCCACAGGCCGCCTATTGATGAAAGCCCTTGGTTCAGAAATTGCGGTAATAGGATGTCACACTAATCTTGATATAGTATCCGGCGGCGTGAATGATGTATTGGCGGCAAAGCTCGGCATTGAAAATACAAAACCGCTTGTTTCTAAAGAATTTTCAGTTAGGCTAAGGTCGGATACAGGCGTTGAGCCGACAGTGTCCGGTCTGGGGCGTATTGGAAGTTTTTCCGATCCAATGGAGTCGCAGACGTTTTTAGAACATCTGGCAGGGGAACTGAATATTTCCGTACTACGCATTTCCGGCAGGCTGCCGGCCAAGGTAAATATGGTAGCTGTCTGCGGGGGCAGCGGCTCAGACCTCGCGGAAATTGCATTCAGCATGGGCGCTCAGGTTTATGTTACCGGTGAGGTCAAGCACAGTGTGGCCAGATGGGCGGAAGCGGTTGGTTTCTGCATAATTGACGCAGGCCATTTTGCAACGGAAAATCAGATTGTCCCGATTCTGGTTTCATCTTTGCAGTCTGTTTTGGCTGAAAGAGGGCTGGATGTAAAAATTCAGGCAACTACGAGTCAGCAAAGTCCGTGGCATAATTATGTGATGCACGGCTCATGAGAATAACACTTTTTAGTACCTTGGAAAATATTTTCGTGAAGGTATTAAAAGCTAAGGGATGTGGAAATAGTTGTTCAAGTGGATTACCCCGGTAATCCAGGATGAACCTTATTTGACAAGTCGAGGGAATAAAATTGGAAGGTAACATCAGCAAGATTGTGGAATTGCAGGTCATTGATCTCGATGTACGTAAACTGGATCAAGAAATGGCCGAAGGATACTCTGAACTTGAAAAGCGGAAATCAGTGATTGATGAACAAAGGGCTGCCATAGAGCTGATAGCCGACAAGATCGAGGCTGCTGAAATTCAGCAAAGCAAACTGCAGACGGATCTTGAAGATGAAACGGCCCGGGTCAAGGATCGACAGGGCAAGGTGATGAGTATCCAGAACAACAGGGAATATCAATGTCTGATGAAGGAGATCGAGGATGGGAAAAGGGCCAATAAGCAGCGGGAAGACGAAATTATCCAGCTTTTGGAATTGGTTGAGTCCTTTAAAGCCAAACTTGACGAGCAAGTCGCAGTAAATAAGACAGAGGAAAAGCTCCTGGCAGTGGAACAGGCAAATGTTGATAAAATTGCAAAAGAGATTAATGCCAAGAAATCTTCCATGGTCAAGGCGCGTGCGCAGAAGGCCAAGGAGATTGAACAAAAAATCCTGAAAAAATACGATATGCTTCTGGAAAGGCGAGACGGTATAGGAATTGCCGGTGTTACTCAAGGAGTTTGTCAGGGTTGCCATATGAATATTCCTCCACAGCTCTTTAACGATCTTCTGAAAGAGGATAAGTTTTATTTTTGTCCCACATGTAACAGGATTATTTATCATCTGCCGGAGAGCGGTAAAGGTTGACGGGGTAAGGGATTTGGAGCAGGCGCATGATCGCTGGTGTGTCTCAAACATGCTGGAGGAAAGTCCGGACTCCGCAGGGCATGGTGGTTCGTAACGCGAACTGGGGGCGACCCCGAGGAAAGTGCCACAGAAAACATACCGCCGGGTTCGAGGTCCTGGACCTGAAACCCGGTAAGGGTGAAAAGGCGAGGTAAGAGCTCACCGCTTCCATGGTGACATGGGAGGCATGGCAAACCCGACCCGGAGCAAGACCAAATAGGGGAACGTTTGAGGGCTGCCCGTCCGAAGTTCCCGGGTAGGTCGCAAGAGGCATCGGGTGACCGATGTCCCAGATAAATGATCATGGCCCTGAACAGGGTACAAAATCCGGCTTACAGCCTGCTCCATTTTTTGTAATCGTTCACAGACCCTCCATCTGAACGCGCCCAACGGAAGTGCCCTTGGGGTATGATCAGTCCGGCTCACATATTACTTATATAGTGAGCCGAACTGCTAACGCCCATATGGAGCGCCTGAGAACGATTACAGTCTTAAGGAATCTGCAAAATATGGGGCCCCTCTGAACGGTTACCATTTTTTTATTCTCTTCCATTTCTTATGCCGAATTCAATTGCTGCCATAATTCCTGCCGGGGGTGTGGGGCGGCGAATGGGCCTTCCTGTTCCAAAACAATTCAGCGAACTGTCAGGCATACCGATACTGGTCCGAACTATTCGCGCATTTATGCATGTCGAATCTATCCGTGAAATCATCCTGGCAGTGCCGGAAGATCATATCCGGCAATCCGGGGAAATGGCCGAACGCTTTGGGCTTGACCGCGTTACCAGAGTAGTTCCGGGAGGCGCAACACGCCAGGATTCGGTTCTGGCCGGGCTTGACACTCTTTCCGGGGATATTGAACTGGTCGTGGTTCATGACGGGGTCAGGCCTTTTGTGAAACCTGATCTTATAGCAGCCTGTATCAAGGCTGCCGAAAGAGATGGCGCGGCCATTGCGGCAATACCGGTACAGGACACGCTTAAAACGGTTTCTAAAGAAAACAGGATTGCTGAAACTGTTTCCAGAACCGGATTGTGGCAGGCCCAGACCCCCCAGGTCGCAAGGGTATTGTTGCTGCGGGCGGCATTTGATACAGCTAAACGGGACGGCTTTGTCGGGACAGACGAGGCATCCCTTTTAGAACGCATTGGATGTACGGTGACAGTTGTTGAAGGGTCTCGGGAAAACATCAAAATCACATGCCCTGACGATCTTTTAACTGCCGAGGCATTACTCATGAAGGACAACTTAAAAAAAGTCGCCGGTCGATGCGATGTCCGAATCGGGCACGGATATGATGCACACCGACTGGTTCCGGACAGGCCTTTGATCCTGGGCGGTGTTACGGTTCCGCACTCTATGGGAATGGATGGCCATTCGGATGCCGACGTACTGACTCATGCCTTGTGCGACGCCTTGCTTGGGTCTGTCGGAGCGGGCGACATCGGCGGACATTTCCCTGATACGGATGACCGGTATAAAGGGATCAACAGCCTGAATCTTCTGTCCGAGGTTGTCCGGATTGCTGCTGAAAAGGGATTCATGCTTGAAAATGGTGATATCACGGTTGTGGCACAAAAGCCTGGATTGGCGCCGTTTTTTGATCAGATGCGAAAAAATCTTGCACAAACCTGCGGGGTTGGTATAAAAGCCGTTAATGTCAAGGCTACTACAACCGAGAAAATGGGATTTGCCGGCCGGGAGGAGGGAATTTGCGCCCATGCGGTGGTACTTGTTAGAAAAGTGAATAGTGACGAGTGATGAGTAATATTTGAACGGGCACCATCCTTAAGTCAGCGACTATGGCCCTGACCCCTGTGATCGATTACGTTCTGTTTAAATCATACGACGCCTCGATATTATGTGTGGCCCCTTTTTGTGTTAGAATGCTTGAATAGAGGCTGAATTTCGAAACTTCGAAAGGGCCGGCGATAAAGAGTCCGTTTACAGCAAGAAAGTCAGTCACTTTGGTAATCGGAGTATTCTTTAATCGTGCAATGGTTACGTGCGGGGAATATTTTCGGTGTTCCGGTTCCAGGCCGAGCCGGACCAGGACGGAGTTTACACGGTTCCTTAACTGAACCAGAGTGTCGTTTGTTTCAATTCCAGCCCAAAGCACCCTGGGCGCTTTTCTGGGCGGAAAGTGGCCAAGGCCCTTAAGGCGCATTGAAAAGGAATTCCCTTCCACATTCTTCAGATCCTCTTTTATCTCTTTAAACAATACCCCGTCAACCTCCCCTATAAAACGCAGGGTGAGATGCAGTTGTTCTTCAGGAGTCCATCCGGCGCCGGGTACACCAAAACAAAGGGAAGTGAGTTTCTTTATTATTTCTTGCGGGAAATCAATCGCTACAAATAGCCTGTGCATCATAATTTACTCCTTTTCATTTAGGGTCTGGAAAAAAATAACGTGGCTTTTCCGTTTCCGAACTGTATCACACCTTTAGTCGGTTTGACATCCCCGAAATCCTCACCGTAGCCCTGCTACGCTTGCGGTTTCGTGAATATCAAACCGACTAAATCTGCAACACATTTCGGATCGGAATTACCCAAGTTATTTCTTTCCAGACCCTTAGTATGCCGGCAGGTTACATTACAGGAATTTTTTTTGCAACAGGCAAGAGAATCAGAAAAAATGGATTTCAACATCAATGACATATCAACGCCCTGCTACGTGGTTAATCGCGGGGTTGTGGAACAGAACCTGAAGAAGTTGGCCGGGATCAGGGAGAGGAGCGGGTGCCGGATTCTGCTTTCGTTAAAGGCGTTTTCCATGTTCTCTCTTTTCCCGTTGATAAGGGAGTACCTTAATGGAGCAAGCGTCAGTTCACTAAATGAAGCCCGCTTGGCGCATGAGGAATTCGGCGGAGAGATTCACGTCTATGTCCCGGCTTATAAGGAAAGCGAATTCGGACGGCTTCTTAAATACTCTGATTTTATGATTTTTAATTCGTTTTCCCAGTGGCATCGATTTGAAAAATTTATCAAAACAGGTGCAAAAAAGGTCTCATTCGGAATCCGGATAAACCCTGAACATTCGGAAGTCGAGGCAAGGCTTTACAATACGTGTGACAGGTTTTCCCGTTTGGGCGTAACTGCGAAGCAGTTAGGGAACAAATTGCCTGACCGGATAACAGGGCTTCATTTTCATTCTTTATGCTGCCATAATTCAGATGTGCTTGAACGTACTTTAAAGGTGATTGAAGAAAAATTCGGCAACCATCTGCACAAAATTCAGTGGCTAAACCTGGGCGGCGGACATCATGTTGTCAGTAAAAATTACGATATTGACCTGCTCTGCAATTTGATTATCGGTTTCAGGGAACGGTACGGAGTCAGGGTCTATATGGAACCGGGTGAGGCCGTGGTGCTTGATGCGGGTGTGCTGGCGGCCACAGTGCTTGATATAGTTCATAACGAAATGGACATTGCCGTTCTTGACACATCAGCCGTGGCCCACATGCCGGATGTGTTTGAAATGCCTTACAGGCCCGATGTTGTTGGCGCAGGGATCGCCGGTGAGTATAATTACACGTATCGTCTGGGAGGTATAACCTGTCTTGCAGGCGATGTAATCGGTGATTATTCCTTTCCCAAACCCCTTAAAATCGGCAGCAGGATCATCATTCGGGATATGGCCCATTATACGATGGTCAGGAACAGTCATTTCAACGGAGTAAAACTCCCCGACATTGCCGTTTATGGTCCTGATTCAGGAAAAATCAAAGTAGTCAGAAGATTCGGGTATGAGGATTTTAAAAACAAACTTTCCTGAAAATTCGCATGGTAGCCCGTCCCAAAAAATTCGCCCTGTGCGGGTAGATATTTTCAAATAAAATTTTTGGCATTGTTAACAAAGTATAGTTTTACTTAATTTTGACTTTTTTATTTATTATTTTTCCTCCTGAAATGGAGAAATAGGCTTAATTATTTTTATATGCATCTAATGTTTAGACGAAATGGTAATTTATCAATACTTTGTTAACAATGCCTTATTTTCAGTGTATGGATAACTGACATGAAAATTCTGCTGGATCCTCGATTACGACTTCAATTTTTTCTTTGGTGTGCCGCGGGCCAGTCCCTTGTGGTGGGTTTTGTTTTGCTGAGTCAGCCGGCTCTTATTACGAAACTTTTTGGGGGTGGATCTTTTCCTGGATATTTTTTCTGGGCACAGGGAGGCGTTTTTCATATCATACTCGCCTTCTTGTTTCATATAGCGGCCCGGGACGTTGACGGTCAAAGTTTAATGGTGATTTTTTCCATTATTGTGAAAGTTATTGCGACAATCTTCCTCCTTGTTTACTTTTTTTTCGTGGATTCGATTTTGCTTGCCCTGCTTGCCGGCATCGGGGAGGGAGTGTTGGGAGTCCTTATCCTGTTTTCTTATATTTTTTACAGGAAGAAAGTAATGAATGCCTAAGGCGGGTGATACCCGCAACCCAAATTTTTAAAAATTGCTTTGTCCAGTAAATCCGTGTCACCTCGCTTTCAGCTTATGTCAGCGGGGTGCGCCAAAAAATTTCTTGTTTTTTTTGACAGGGTTTCAGGAGTAAGGTACTAATTGACTATACGTTTACGAGGTCTGAAATAGATATGGATCGTAATTTGCCTGGAATTCTCATCACCGGCGCCTCCGGATTTGCGGGGAGAAATTTCGTTAAGGCCGTGCTCGGTAAATTCCGGCTGGTCTGTATGGCTCGCCGGCCCCAGGCCGAGGCGGAGATTCCCCGAAACGATAATCTGCTTTGGCTTCAGGTCGATATCGGTAAATGGGAGGCCATGAGGGACCTGGTGCCCGAGGCGGTGCGAGATTTTGGCGGAATTGATTTTGTGTTGCATCTGGCGGCATTCTATGATTTTACGAATAAAGATAACTCCTTGTATAAACACACAAATGTAATCGGAACTCGCAATGTGCTGGAACTTGCGAAACTCCTGAAGCCCAAACGTTTTCTATTTGCCGGTTCCCTGGCTGCCTGTAAATTTCCTCCTCCCGGTCAGTCTATCAATGAACTCACTCCGGCCGACGCGGACTTCCCTTATGCCCGCAGCAAGCGGCTGGGTGAAAAAATGATGAGCGAATATTCCAAATGGTTTCCCTGCACCATCATGCGCCTGGCCGCATTATTCAGCGACTGGTGTGAGTATCCGCCGCTTTATATTTTTTTGTCAACCTGGATGTCACGGAAATGGAATTCCAGAATCCTGGCCGGCCGGGGAGAATCCGCTGTTCCTCATATTCACATTCATGATCTTACCAAAATATTCTTGCGGGTAATGGAAAAGAGCCGGACACTTCCTCGGTTCTGTACATATATTGCCAGTCCCAATGGTTCCACATCACATCTGGAACTGTTCAGTAAAACCACGGCCTATTATTTCGGCCGTAAGGTCGGGCCGATTTTCGTTCCAAAAATTCTGGTTGCTCCGGGACTGGCCGTGCGGCAGTTAATCTGCACGCTGTTCAAGTGCCCGTTGTTCGAGCGGTTATGGATGATTCAATACCTGGACAGGAAATTGAACATTGATGCCAATAGAACTTACAATGAACTTTCCTGGAAACCAACTCCACGATATGAAATCATGCGGCGTATTCTGTTTCTGATCGAGAACATGAAACATCATCAGTCAAGATGGCATATACTCAACCAAAACGCTTTGAAGCGCGGTGAACAGCGTATCAATCTTTTGATTTATGACATTATGACCGAATGCCGGGATGATTCCGTGGAAAAGATATTTAACTATGTAACGTCGCCGGAGCATTGCACCCGTTTTCGCAATTACGCCGGCAAGGATGCAAACCTGCTCAGGTGGCATATTATCCTGGCCTACAAATTGATAACTACCGTAGTCAGGACCAGGGACAGCCCATTGATGCGGAGTTATGCGGAATTGATCGCTTTCCGGCGTTTTCTTGAGGGAGTCGATTTTAAAGAAGTCTGTGACATCCTCTTCACAACCGGAAATATTATAGCGGATGTGTTGAAAGGCAGACCTGAACTCAAAACTTTAGACATGGGCCAGGGGATTTACGACCATGTAAACTGGACTATTCAGCTCGCTGTGGATGGAATAGAAGATTCATATGAACTCCTGTCGAACCAGTCTCCGGATTTTATACGAAATATCGAAAAGACACCGATACTTACAACCGGCAGCGATATCAAGACAATCATGCATCAGCTTGAGATTATCAGTCAGGATATGTCTGAGGATCTATTTGTTCCGGAAAGTGGTGGGCATAATGAGAAATTTAGGGTAAAAGATGGTGAAATACCGTTCCTGTCGCCAGGTGATTTTTAGATTTTTTTACTTGAAGAGAAAAAAAATAGATTTGCGCTCCAGTATAGCGTGTGATAATCTTTTATTGTTTGTAAGTGTTCGCCGGTGCTTCATCCTGGGTCTCGCAAGCTCGCTTACCTGCACGCGTTTTGGGCGACCCATTAGTTAAAGTTTACGATTGTTTTAGGGAGAAAGCATCGATGTATTCATCGACAGTTGCCTTTCGGGCGGAGTCAACGGACTTATTTGAAAAAATCGATATTCTGCTGGTTGAAATAGAAAAAAATCCCGATAATCTTGAACTCGCCAGGGAAATTTATCATGCGGTCAATACGGTTAAAGGGTTAGGCGCGCTGTTCGGCCTTCCTGAAATTGGAGATATATTTCAGGGCCTGGAGAATGTCTTTGATCTCGTCCTGAAAGGTGAGGCGGCAGTTACCGAAAAATTGACAGGTCTTGCGCTTACGGCTATGGATCATGCCGCCCAGATAATTTTTGAGACCGATACCCCTATCGACCAGGACATGCTTAAGGAAACCAGCAAGCAAATTAATGCGGATCTTGATAGCTTCATATCAAAGCAGTCGATTAAAAAAGAGGAATCTGAAGCAAGGGTCAAGCCCCCACGAATTTTGCTTATTGATGACGAAATTATCAATAGAACACTTCTTAAAGAGTGCATATTCAACTACAGGCAAGATATCGAAGTAATTGCCGTAGATTCTGCGGAAGAGGGACTGTACTATTATTTTGCCGATTATTTTACCGATCATTTTGATTTGGTTCTCCTCGATATCATGATGCCGGTCATTGACGGAAATCACTTTATTGCCATTATAGAAAAAAACAGGCAGTTAGGTCACATTACCACTCCGCCGAACATCGTGGTTCAGACGGCTATACAGTCGATGGGGGAGTTGCTTTCATTCACCAGAAAAAAGTGTGTTCAGGAAGTAATCAAAAAACCCATTTCAACTGACCGCATCATTGAATGCGTTGACAGGTATTGTCCGGTTGTTCCGATAAAGTAGTGTTCATTATTAGTACCTTACTCCTGAAACCCTGTCAAAAAAAACAAGAAATTTTTTGGCGCACCCCGCTGACATAAGCTGAAAGCGAGGTGACACGGATTTACTGGACAAAGCAATTTTTAAAAATTTGGGTTGCGGGTATCACCCGCCTTAGTAATTCCTATACGCCATTCCCACATATAATTATCCCCTTTCAACATACGATGCATTCGTAAAAAAATCGCGAGTCATGTTTTATCATGGATAAATCCGTCCAAAATAAAAGGTCAGGCTTTGGCAAAGTTTTGCCGGATGTGTTGTCCTGTCAGGTAAGTGAGAACCTGGAAGCATTTATTGCGGCTGCCGCTGAATTATCCATTTCAATTCCTGATACCTTTATCGGTGACACATTTTTAAACCGGATATGGGCTTTTTCCGAATTTATTTCCAGGAGTTGTATCCGGAACCCTGCGCCGGCAGTGGAACTACTGGAAACCGGAGATCTCGGACGTGCATACGGCAGTGATGAATTCCAAAACAGGGTTTCAAATGTCCTGTCCGGCATTACTGATGAGCAGGAGTTAGGATCGGCGCTTCGTCTCCTCAGGCAGCGGGAGATGATCCGAATCGCGTGGCGGGACATGGCTGGAAAGGCCGACTTGATGGAAATCATTTCTGAGCTTTCGGCGTTTGCCGATGCCTGTATTGATGGAGCGTTGACATTACTTCATAAATGGCAGACAAATGAGATCGGCGCTCCTTACAGTGAAGATGGGATTCCGCAACGCCTGGTTGTGATCGGAATGGGAAAGCTGGGCGCACGGGAACTGAATTTTTCTTCTGATGTTGATCTTATCTTCACGTTTCCTGAATCAGGAGAGACACAGGGCGGGCTTCGTTCCGTGTCCAATGATGAATTTTTCACCCGTCTCGCCCGCCGTCTGATCAAGGCGCTTGGCGCGAAAACAGCCGATGGCTTTGTCTTCCGTGTTGATACGAACCTGCGCCCATACGGGGAAAGTGGAGCCCTGGCAATGAGTTTTAATGCCATGGAGGATTATTACGAGAGCCAGGGCAGGGAGTGGGAGCGCTATGCCTGGATCAAGGCCCGGGTTGTAGCGGGAGACATTACGGCCGGTAATCATCTACTTTCAAGACTTCGTCCTTTTGTCTTCCGGCGCTATCTTGATTTTACGGTTTTTGAATCACTTCGCAACATGAAGGGGTTGATTGAAAGGGAAGTCATGCGAAAAGGCATGGCATCCAATGTCAAGCTCGGACCCGGCGGCATCCGGGAAGTGGAATTTATCGGCCAGACATTTCAGCTCCTCCGAGGAGGCAGAATCCGGGAACTGCGGGCACGGCCCATATTGCGAATACTTGAGTTACTGCCCCAATATGATCTGCTCTCTGTCGAAGACTGCCGTAAATTGAAAAAAGCCTATATCTTTCTCCGCACAGTCGAACACCGGCTCCAGGAATATGCTGATCAACAGACTCATGACCTGCCGAAAGAAAAAGTAGATAGAACCAGACTTGCTCTGTCCATGGGGTATTCCGAATGGAAATCTTTCAACAGACAGCTTAACATTCATATGAAAAGGGTCCACAGCGTCTTTCAACAAATTTTCAGCCATCCGCGGCAGGAGACCGGAAAAGAGTCTGTTCTTTCCGGTCTGACGGCATTCTGGGGAGGCGGGATGGATCAGGACCAGGGACTGAAACTTTTTAACGACATGGGTCTTGATAACCCGGAAGAAACGGTCCGTATGGTCAATCAATTCCGGGATTCGCATGCCGTTCTTGCCTTGAGTTCCCATGGTCGGGAACGCCTTGACCGGCTTGTTCCTCTTTTGCTTAACGAGGTTGGGAACAGTACGAAGACAGCACTCACGGTTCAGCGACTACTCCATATTATCGAATCCATTCAGAGGCGAACCTGTTATCTGGCCATGCTTGAGGAGAATCCAGGAATTCTCTCCCGTCTGACCAGTCTTTGTTCGGAAAGTTCGTGGATTGCAAAACTCCTTGCCCGTCATCCGATTCTTCTTGACGAACTGATCGGCGCCCGTCCCCTGGATACAACGCCTGACCGTGAGGGACTCACGAATGAGCTGCGGATGCGAATGGACCGTATTTCGCCGGACGATCTGGAGCAGCAGATGGATGAATTGCGCGCATTCAAGCTTGCCCGGACCCTGCGTGTGGCTGTGGCCGACCTGGCGGACAGCCTCCCTCTGATGAAGGTAAGTGACCACCTTACCGAGATCGCAGAGATTGTTTTAAGCAAGGTACTTGACCTGGCATGGGCACATCTGGGGGAGAGGCATGGGTGGCCGGCATGCACGATCAGCGGAACAGGCTGCGACAGGGGGTTTGCAATCGCGGCTTACGGCAAGTTAGGTGGAATCGAGCTTGGTTACGGTTCCGACCTGGATCTTGTCTTTCTTCACGCAGGGGACTCAGGAGATATGACTGACGGCAAAAAGCCGATTTTTAACCCCCATTTTTTTATTCGTATGGGACAGCGAATTATTCACATCCTGACTACCAACACCATATCCGGCGTTCTCTATCCTGTGGATATGCGTCTGCGGCCCAGCGGCGAATCAGGCGTACTGGTCAGCCATGTTGATGGTTTTGCCGAATACCAGTCAACTGATGCCCGTATATGGGAACATCAGTCCCTGATACGGGCGCGGATCGTGGCAGGTGATCCTCTTGTGGGCAGGCGATTTAATGAAATCCGCAAGGAAATATTGACACGCTTTCATGATCCGGACACGCTTCGAAATGAGGTCAAGTCCATGCGGGAACGTATGCGCAGAGAACTGGCTGAAAAAAATTCAAACAGCTTTGATTTGAAGCAGGACCCAGGAGGCATCGTGGACATAGAATTCATGGTTCAGTACCAGGTCCTTGCCGGGGCACATAAATATCCTGAGATCCTCCGTTGGACCGACAATATCAGGCTGCTGGAGGACATCGAGGAAGCGGGTCTGATGTCAAAAATACAGGTTTCCCTGCTTAAGGAGGCATTTTTGACTTACCGGAGACGGGTCCACAAATTAAATCTGAATGAACTGTCTGCCATAATAGAAAAAAATGAGTTTAAAGATCTTCGTTTAGAAGTAGTCCGTATATGGCAGGATGTGATAGGCGGGTAGTAATCGTTCATAGGCGCCCCATCCGGAGTCTCGCAAAATAGGGGACA
>JAYEGR010000072.1:0-6706 GCA_034659175.1 Thermodesulfobacteriota bacterium
GAGTTGATTATAAAAATTTACCGATAAAGAAAAACTTAGCCTAAACAAAACTTGAAGGACGTCAGTAGTGTCTGTGGCCGTAACCCATTGAATATGGGTTTGTTTTTTTTAAAGCGCGAAAGTAGGGTTAGTATGACTGGTTTTAGAGCAAAAAAAGCGGGCCCAAAAACTGTCATGGGAAATTGGCCAATTTAGACGTCCTAGAAAAGAACTCTTTGCTGTTCATTCCCTGGACAAAGAGGTTAAACGACTTGGCGTGCCGGGCCAGTCCTTCTGCGGGCGTGTTTCAAGACCTTCCTCTATTGCAGCCTTTATAAGTCTTTTGTCGTAGCAGGCAAAAATAAAATTGTCTTCAATTTTCTCGTGCAAAAGCAACGCCGATGCAAGATGTATGGCATCAAACCCCCGAAGCGGGTGACCGGCTACCAATTTGTTAATAATTTCATGCAAACGTTCGTTGACATCCACGCGAATAAAGCTTTTCCAGTCTTTTTGGAATGATTCCAAAACTGTCCTGAAAATATGGGCATCAACATCCCTTGACTCTCGTCTCTTTCTATAAATCGAGGCCAAGGTTTCTGCATAAGTTACGGCGGATGTGATGATTGCGGTAGAATTTTTCCACAAAGAGATCACATCTTTGGAACCATTTTCTTTGAAATATTTTTTAAGGAGAGCGCTCGTGTCCAAATAAAGAATCATCGGCGATCCTCGATAACCATTTCTGACACCGGCTTGCCTGGCACATCAAAAGGATCGGGCACGCCTTTGTCAATTTCGTCTGTTGGAAAAGCTATTAACCCCTCCATGACCAAGGGATGCAACTGTCGCCTCAACGAGGTTTTTCGCGGATTTTCGCAGATAATGCGAGCAATGACTTTGCCACGCTCGGTGACTAATACGTCCTCGCCCTTTTTTACAAAAGAGAGGTAGCGGCTAAGCTGATTTTTTACTTCTTTTACCCCTGCTGTTATCATAATTTCAACTCCCATCATAGCTACTTTAGGCTAAAAATAGCTACTACATGGCTTTTTGTCAAACGAATTTCTGAGATGTTAATTTGTGCCGCCGGTTGCGGCACATTATGAGACAGGTTCGGATATTCCCGGTGAAATCTGGTCATTCTTTTTAAATTACGTTCAGAAAAACCCTTTATATACGGCAACTCATTCTTCAAGTCACGTGCGAGCCTCGGAATGACGCCCGCGCCCCATCCTTCTTTTTGTTGACGAACTGCTATCAGCCAGCCAATCTCCCAATACAATTGGATCAATTCTCGGTTGGCTGACAAATTGGCTTTTATCTAGGCGGCACGAATTCGTTCCTTTTAGGCGGTTAAAGCCTCCAACATGACGCCGGATTTAAAAAGAAAGCAATGGGCAAAGACGTACCGAGTCACTCTGCAAGCGCGTGCAAACCCGCCAGGCAGTATAAAGGATAGGAACGAATATTGTCTGCCCGGGTAGGCATTCCGCCATAAAAACGGATACCGAATGGAGATTCGCGATGTTTTTCAAGAAACATCTTTATACTTTTTAAAGTGCCTTCCTTCCCGTTTTTAATTTCAACGGGAATAATCGCGTTATTAGTCACTATCAGGTAATCTACCTCAGCATTTGAAGAACGGGCCTCACGATGCCAGTAAAAAAGTTGCGATTTGGTATCAATCCCGGAACATGCTATCAATTCCTGGCCTGCAAATGCTTCTGCAATAACACCTCTATTTATTATTTGCTCCGGAGGCGTTAAGATCCATGAAGTTGTGTCTATGTGCAATAAGGTCTGAGCCAAGGCAATATCCATAAAAATTATTTTGAACCGATTAAAATTAACTTCAGCCCCAAAAGGTACGCCCTGTCCGGATGAATGATATATTTTATGAATAACTCCCGCCTTCTGAAGAAGTTCCAGAGCAGGATCCAGTTCCCTCTTTCGATATTCTCCCGAAATCGCAGTAAATTTAAATTTTTTACCCATCAGATGGGGAGTTTCAATAAACAATTTGTCCACATACTTTATCTGATGTTTTTTTGCATACTTATGAAAATCCTGCCTGAATGTTTCTATCAGGCTTCGATGAATTTCGCTGCATTCTTGAAAATTTTTTGATTCAATCCAGCAGTTGACAGCTTCAGGCATCCCGCCAATCGCAATATACTCCCCTAAAAGCCTTAACAGGCGATTATGGAATGCCGAATTTATTATGTTATTTTTGAATATATCAGTGATTACAGCAAGATATTCGTCGTTGTCAGTTGCTGTTAGAAATTCCGAAAAAGTAAGCGGATACATATACATTGTTGAAACCCGCCCGACAGGAATTCCGATGTTTTCAACCTGAAATTCAAGCAGAGACCCGGCTGCAACTACATGCAGATCAGGCATGAATTCATAAAAATACCTTAATGCCTTAATTGCTTCTGGAGATTCCTGAATTTCGTCCAGAAAAAGCAATGTCTCTCCAGGTATGATTTTGACTTTTAACAACAATGAAAGA
This sequence comes from Thermodesulfobacteriota bacterium, assembly GCA_034659175.1. Classification (GTDB taxonomy): domain Bacteria; phylum Desulfobacterota; class Desulfobulbia; order Desulfobulbales; family DAOVYS01; genus DAOVYS01. The sequence continues at coordinate 2,498 of JAYEGR010000072.1, forward strand.
TCGCCTACAATTCTGTCCGGTTTCAGGTCTGCTTTAAAAATTTCCTTGGCATCATTGAGCAGTTCAAAGTTAATTTCTGCAAAATTTCTAAATTTCCTGCCAAATTGTCTAACAATATAAGTTTTGCCAACCTGCCGCGCCCCACGGATTAATAACGGTTTTCGCCGTTTGTTTTGTTTCCACTTTGCCAGTTCTTTTTCAATAATTCTATTCATGAGGCGATTATTCACCATGTATGGTTAAAAATCAAGGAGAATATTAAGAATTATTGTTCGTTTTTCAAAGAAAATAATTCTACAGATGTTCAAAAAATCACCGACAAGGCTTAGTAGAGATCAAGGAGGATTTCAGGCCAAAAAAGGCGCCTGGAATGATCTCCGGATGATTCAGCGAAAGCTGTCACATTTGCAAAGGATGATTCCCTAAGAGGATGTTTGAGTGTACCTAAGCTGATACCAAATGCCGATGCAAATTCTGTTTGACTCATGCCTACTTTTTTACGTATCGCTTTTACATCCAATGGTGAAAATTCATGGACCATGGCCTTGCCTTTACGTCCTTCAGCAAATTCGGCCGCCTCGGTCAACCCCTGTTTAATGCTCTCAAAAGCTGTATTCATGATTTACTCTCATAGGTTTCAACTAGCCGACGAGTAAATTTCGCTAACTCGTTCTGTTCAGATTTTTTTAAATTCGTTTTTACTAAACACAGTAAGCAGAAACAGTGGAATATGGTCATCGTGGTAATAGTAAATCACTCGTACTCCAACACTTTTCCCTGTTCCTTCTCGTTTCCAGCGTAATTTTCTGATTCCACCGGTTCCCTGCATAATTGCACCCGTAGCCGGATGTGCTGCAAGGTAGCCAAGGATGTTAAGGATTTCCTGAGCTATCTTGCGATTGAACGGAAGGTGTCTGCATCGAGTAAGAATCTGGCTTTTAACGGGCTGTTGTTTTTATTCCGACATGTGCTAGGCAAAGAAAAGGGTCAGGGGTCATAAAGGCATAAGGGCAGGCTTGATATTTTGATATTCTCGCAAACTCACTTTCTATTATTCCCAGTTTGTCAGCTAATTCCTGATCTTCACTATAATGTTCGGGGCTAGTACACCTCCCGGCACGCAGTGGATTGTTGTGAATGTAACGAACCAACTCCAGTAGATAGCTGTCAGCATCTATCAAAAAAGTTTTGTAACGTCCCTGAAACAAGTGGCCTATCCGTATAAACTGCGCCAGGATAATGGATGCGTAATTTTAGATACATATTTTTCCGTAGACTTCTGGGTTGAGCCGGATTATGTAATGGTAGTGCCGTCCGGCCTGAAAAAATACATTTTTGACGTCTCCAATCCTATAGTCAGGATGCTCCCTGTTTCAACGCGCTGCGATGAAGGCCGGCGTAAAGCCATTTCCGAAACCCCGCTTGCCGTATCTATTAGATCTGGTCGAAACCGGTCCGCCCCCTGCGGTACACTGGTCTCTGTATGGAGAATGGGGAGGGTAAAGTAAATAATCGTTTCATGACCTAATGTCTCGGCAGCCTTTACTTTAATCTGAACCCGATTTTTTTCTGAAACTGAATCACTACAAGTAAAATCCTCCGGCCGCACACCGGCATATATAGGGACGTTAACATAGCGTCTTAACTGATTAAATCCGGCTGGTTCCCGAGGGGGCTCTACCAGCAATTTCCGGGAGCCGAAATTTATGGAAATTCGGCCGTCTTGGGCGGCTCTTACGATCGTTGGAAAAATGTTCATACCCGGACTGCCTATAAACCCGGCCACGAACATATTCACAGGCTGTTGATAAAGTTCCTGGGGGGCCGACGCCTGCTGCAGAACTCCATCCCGCAACACCGCCACACGGTCCCCTAAGGTCATGGCTTCGACTTGATCGTGGGTTACATATAATGTCGTTTGCCTGGTTCTACGTTGAATGGCGGCAATCTCCCCCCTGATCTGAAGGCGCAATTCAGCATCTAAATTTGACAGGGGTTCGTCAAGCAACAATACTGATGGATCGCGGACAAGTGCGCGGCCCATTGCCACTCGCTGGCTCTGTCCCCCGGATAAATGTCTGGGTTTCAAATCAAGGAATTCGGTAAGTTTAAGAAATTCAGCTACCTGCTCGACGCGGCGCCTTTGTTCCGCCTTTGCCGTTTTCATCATCTTGAGAGGAAATTCCAGGTTGTCACGGACTGACATATGGGGGTAAAGCGCGTAATTTTGAAACACCATGGCAACATTACGTTCCTGGGGTGATAGTAAATTAATCCGGCTGCCATTGATCAAAACCTCTCCCCGGCTTATCTCCTCCAATCCGGCCAGCATGCGTAGAATTGTGGATTTACCGCATCCGGAGGGCCCGACCAGAACTACAAGTTCGCCATCCATGATGGAGAGCGACAGGTCACGAACGGCATGAGCGCCGTTCGGATATATTTTATTTACCCGATGAAAATCAACTGTGGCCATTATTTGCCCTGTTTCACCCCTTTATCCCGGTAGAAACCACGCCCCGCACAAACCATTTCTGGAAAACAAGAAAGACAGCCAGAATAGGCGCCACCATCATCACTCCAAAAGCCAGGATATCACCCCATTGAAGCGGCGGCAATGTATGAAAAGCGGCAACCGCCACCGGCAATGGACGTACCGCCTCGCCGCTGGTAACCATTAAAGGCCATAAGAAGGCGCCCCATTGGGTGAGAAATGTAAGAACCGCCACGGTGGCAAATACCGGTTTCGCATTAGGAACAACTATCTGTAAAAATATCCGACACGCCCCGGCGCCGTCAATCCGGGCCGCGTCTTCTAACTCGCGGGGAAAACCAATAAAAAATGTATAAAAAAGATAAACCGAAAAGGCATTTGCAATAAAAGGGATGATTTGCACAAAATATGTGTCCCGCCAGCCACATAGCGTTACCTGATAAAACAGGGGCACGGCAATGGCCTCAATGGGGATGATCATAAGGGCTGGAATTATGCTGAAAATCAGGTCGCGTCCCGGCCAGCGCAGCCTGGCAAAGGCATAGGCGGCAAACGCATTTACTATAATTCCGGCTGTAACAATCATGGTGGTGATAAATAGCGAATTAAACATGAAGCGACCGAAATTGATTCGGCTGAAAACATCTTTATAATTATCAAAGGTGACACTATCAGGCAGAAATGCCTTTAGTGTTCCTGATTCAGGCAATACCAATGCATCCGGTTTTAGACTGCCCATGATCATCAAGGCGATGGGGGCAATAAAGATAAGCGCAAGGGTTATAAGTAAGAAAAAATTTGCCGCTTGACGAATTGATTGCATTATTCTATTTCCCGTTCCTGCCGCACTAACCGGCGCTGGGTCCAGGTCAACACCAGTACCAACAGAAAGAAGACAACGGTCATAGCGGCAGCGCGACCGATCTGCTGCCGATCAAAAGCCGTATGCACCAATTCATACATCACGGTAGTGGTGGTTTTGTTCGGCCCGCCCCGAGTCATAATCTGAATCTGGTCAAAAAGACGAAAGGCGAGGATCGTTGTGACTAATGAAACAAAGATCAAGGTATTGCGGAGCTGCGGCAGGGTGATATGAAAAAACCGGCCCAGGCCGCCTGCCCCGTCAATGGCCGCCGCCTCATAGAGTTCCGCCGGGATACCCTGAAGCCCTGCAAGAATGATTATCATCTGAAAACCGACTCCCTGCCAAATCGACATCAGCATAATCGCAGGAAAAGCCAAGAAAGGTTCATGCAGGAAATCTTTTGCCGTCCATGTCCCGAATGTGACTATTTTTAAAAAGGTATTCATCAATGCGTCCGGTCCGGGCGCAAAAATTAATATCCATATCACGGCCGTTAAAGACATGGGAAATACCACCGGCATAAAAAAAAGCGTTCGAAAAAACGCCATTCCGGCCAGCCGCCGGTTGAGGAGCATGGCAAGAGCAAGGGCCAGGGAGGTCTGAAGCGGCACTACAACCAGGGCAAAGATGCCGTTATTTAACAATGCCCGCTGAAATGTATAATCAGTGAATATTCTCCGGAATTGTTCAAAGCCGACAAATTCGATGGGTAAAGGTGATCCCATCCGCAAATTTGTATGGGCCAGAATGACGGCCATTGCAAAAGGCACGGCAACGAATATGAATAATCCGGCTAAGGCTGGAAATACCATCGGCCATGCGGCATATATTTCTTTTTTATAACCAAATG
>JAYEGR010000072.1:6806-13433 GCA_034659175.1 Thermodesulfobacteriota bacterium
CAAATGTCATAGACTACTACTGTAAAGGATAACCTTTATTATCCATTATGTCCTGATCAATGACCGAGACTGCCTGGTCTAACACGGCCCGGACATCAGCGTTGTCACGAATATCGGCAAAGGCTTGTTGAAACGCGGAGGTAATAACCGGGTAGGCCGGGGTCCTCGGCCTTGGAACAGTATATCCCGCCAGTAATTGGGTGACAAATATATGCAGCGCCCCCTGCTCACTATAGAGATCAGAGCCGGCAATCGCACTGCGCCTGGCCGGTATAGCGCCATTGGCGGAAGCCATACGCAATACTTCATCAGATTGAAGGATAAACATCAAGAATTCAGCAGCCGCATCCGGATGGCGGCAGTCAGCGGTAATTCCCCAACTCCATGACCCCTGGCCGCTTTTGGTTCCGGTCCCGAAATCAGGTAACGGCAAAATCACAAGGTCGTTGCCGAATGCTGCGGAATAACGGGCGTATTCCCAGTGCCCTGCCCAGGACAATGCAACCCGTTCTTGAACAAAACCGGCATCATCAACGTTGGGATCCACATATCCTTTTTTAAACCACCCCTGTACCTCTTTAAAGGCAATTACGGCTTCCGGACTGTTTAATACCTGGTCAGCTGTTTTGTAATCAGGGCGGCCGATCAGATCCGCACCTGCTGATTGAAGAACCGGGGAAAAGGCATAAGTGTACCACTCGCCATGGTAATTAAATTTCAGATCAATTACAGCCCCGTCAGGGTCCTGTTCGGCTAATATTGCAAGGATCTGCCCGAATTCCTGACTGGTCCAGGCATCTTCAGGCCCTTTTGGAATACGGATACCCATGGCCGCAAGCTTGCTGCGGCGTCCGTACAATCCTAATCCGGAATCAAAGCTGCCGACTGAATATAAATGCCCCCCATAGGTCCCCTGTTCAATGATGGTCGGCAGCAAATCATGCTTAAGTGCATCCGGCAGCAAGTTGTCTAATGGCTGCAAGCGCCCTTGCCACACATAGTTGTACAGAAAAGGACCATCAAATTCAAGAAGATCGGGCAATTGTCCGGCCAAGGCCGCTGCCTGCACTTGGGCATTATAAGAACCTTCGGGTAAAACTGTCAGCTTTACCCGGATTTGATCCTGAGTTGCATTAAAATGTATTACCTGTTCATTAATAACGGAGCGTTCGCTTTCTTGTCCCGAGTGAAACCACACGGTGATTTGAATAACGTCATCTTGTGGCGATTCATCCGTATCCTGTCTGCTGCAGGCAGATTGGGCAATCGCGATTATTAATATAACGAACAGAAAAAGAGTTTTGTTCATAAATCTTAGGGTCCGTTCAGAAATAAATTTGCATTTTAGAGTTCTATACCATTATGCCAAGACAATAATGGTTGCTTGGCTAAAGGATTTTTCTTCCAAAATTGTCGTAATATCCTTTTTGCGATCACTCTCATACGATCATTATATATCGATCCCGTTTTGGGTGCCAGAGGATAAATTCAAAATGCATATACGGTTCATGGACGTTCACCCCCTAACGATATTATCTTCCCTGCCTTATAAACACTACAAGCCCCCCGTCGTGTGAAATCGACGGCTGACCGCAGGCAACCCCGTCACACCGGCTCAAGTTCCGCGGCAATTTACCGCCCTGCTTTAATTTGACATCTGTCCACTCGATGTGTCCGGCCATCCCGCTCTTTGTCTCTGTTTCCACGTATATAGTTTTGTCGCCAACCGTCCTTCCCCACCCCTTGAGATTGCTGATCATCCTGCGGTCATCTCTGGATCTGCCGTCATGAGGCAGGTAGCTTATCCGGCCGTCAGTCATGGTGATGAGCCCTGCCAGCGCGCGGCCGTCATCATCTTCAGCAATAAACAGAAGCCTCTGCGGGTCAGTCCTGTCAACCCCCACCAGTTTCATGATTCCCTTAACGGAATAGAGTGGACTGACTGTACCGCCTGACACAGGAATCTGGACAATATCCTCTCCCTGCAAGGCGAGAACTTCCTTGTCTCCGGAGCTGAATACGGGCGATCGGTATCCCCCGACGCTTGTGAGCGACCTCTTTGACTTATCAGGGAGGCTGATGATCCAGATATCGCCTTCTTTGACATCACCGGAGGGGCGCTGCTGGCCCGTGTTTGCTGAGATACCGGTAATCCTGAGTATCTTATCCACAAAGGATTCTGCCCGGGTCTCACCGGCATAAAATATCAGCATGGATAAAAATAAGGCAGCGCACAGCAGTCTCTTTTTCATTTCTCAGTGCTCCTTTCTCCCTCTTTATCAACACGGGTTTTTTCAGATGAAAACAATTGACGCAAAATGGGGTCATACCCTGTTATCTCAATATGCCCAACATCCTCGCGGGATACAGTGACAAGTGACCGTTCATTTTTCCGGTCCTGCCTGTTCCTGACAAGGAAGGTAACACCATCCTTTCCCTCCCATGCAAGCCATGCCTCCCTGTCCTGTGGCACAGGCCCTTTACCGCCGATGCCGGACACTCGGGGAATTGTCTTGCCGCTGATAAGGATGCCGTAATTGATGGGAAGAAACAGGAACTGAACGCATATGAGAAAGCCGAGCAGTCCGGTCAGAAATCCTGAAGTGGCGGTCCTGCCTTCTTTGTTCCATGCGGAGAAGAAAAAACCGGCGGTAATCATGATCCCTGCAAGCAGAGCGCAGAAAAAAAGCACGCGGTGCGCCTCATTCTCTGAAAGGAGTATAAACTGCAGCCAATCCGGCTCCGGGAGTTCCTGCGCGAGCAGAAGGTTTACGAATAACAAAGGCTGGCGCATGACAAACTGTATGAGCACAACCGAAATAATGATCCCTGTGAGCGCGAGCCTGTCCGGCGCGGACCACCAGTCTATTATCCTACCCCGAACACGGTCGGGTAATTTGATCATCGCTGCGGTCAACACACGCCAGGGTATGTATAAGAGAACAGCAAGAACCAACAGGATCATCACTATCACAGGCACTGAAGACACAAGATAAACAAGAAACCTCGCTCCCTCAAAAATGTATCGTTCATCAATAACAGACAGGTCGGTACCTATGCCGAACACGGTAAGGTGGAATCTGAGGGAAAGATATCCCAGAAGATAAAGGGCAAAACTGACCAGCGCGGTAACCACCGTCCAGTTGCCGGTCAGCGCCTTGACCTTTTCACCCGGTTCTTTCAGGATATCTGCCATGGCTACTTGCCTGTCATCATAAAAGGCCCCCAGTAATAGGGATGTTCAAAGTTTCTGTTTCCTTTTACCTTTTTCAAGGCCAGGCGCGCAGCTTCGCCGGGCGATTTTGTCTGAACCGCTTTGTAAAACGTCTCCATCCAGAGTGCTGTGGAAGCGGAATCCACTTTCCATGAAGAGAGGATCAGGCTGTCCGCCCCTGCGTATAAAAGGGCGCGCACCATTCCGAGCACTTCATTGGCATGGGTTGCCTGTGCCCTCCCTGTTTCACAGGCGCTGAGTACAACGAACCGGGTTTTATCCAGAGGCAGTCCGAACATCTCAGCCGCGGTCATCAAGCCGTCATCATCGCCTCCCTCCGCAAGTTCCAGGTAGGAAAGGAGTGGTTCCGAAGCATTGAACCTGCCGTGAACGGCCAGATGGAGGATGTTGTACCTACCGGCCCATGCCTTTAATTGATGTTCCCTGAGAAGGAAATCCGTTACTGTTTTATTCTGCGGATACCACTGAGTAATAGTAAACACCTCGTCAGGCGCTTCCGCTATATCCGGGTCGGCTGCGGCCAGCATATGCATCCCTTTCAGATTATGCACTTTCTCCAATCCGTACAGTATGGTTGCGCTGGGGGCATAGGAAATCTGAAAGCGCTCTCCGAGGAAACTGCTGTCCGAAGTATTCATGAGCACCTGAAAAGGGATATAATTAAGATCTTCGTGAGGAACAATTACCAGGTGGTCTGCTTTCACCCACTTTAATATAGGTTGAATGAGAAAAAGAAATAATTCCCCGGCAGTCTGCCTGTTGAATTCCGAATGGCTGCCTTTCAGGCTTTTACGTAAAGCTTCAACCTTTTTTATGACCTCGGAGCGGGGCAGAAAAACAGACTTCACCCTCACCGAATCGCCGCTGATATGCCACAGCACGAGCTGACTTTCAAGTACAAGGTATTCCAGTATCTCGTATCCGTCTTTCTTCATTGAATGTTGAAGCTTTTTAAGAGATACCGGCTCTGATACTACCATCTGCTGCAGCCGCGGTGAGTTTTTTGCCATGCGGACCATGACCTTCCTGTACTCACCTTCAAGACGACTTATCTTTTTTTCTTCCGCAACAATTTCGCCGGAGTATTTTTCGCTGTCCGGCTTTGCCCTGTATTCAAACAGGCTCTTCTGCAGTGCAGCGATATCGGTCTTTAACCTGAGGAACGTCGCATAACTGCTCCTTGATGCCTCATCAGACAGCACTATATGTTTATTTGCCAGAAGGTCCGCCATGGCACGGGATCTGGACCTCTCCATGAGTTCAAACGCCTCGGCACACTGCCCGCGTTCGAGTAAATGAAGCATGGGCGTATAGTAAAATTCTATCTTGTCTTCCAGAAATGTCCCTCTGCTTTTTTCTTCTTTCAGGTTACGGCGGTCCTTTTCCAGTAGGACCACAGCCTCACGGTATAATTTCAGTGCCCTGTCACTGTCTCCCTGCATTTCATGCATCAGGCCCTGTATATAAACACTGCGGGGGTCTCCTCCGGACATTGCCCCTGACTGCTGAATCATACTCAGTATGCCTGCAGGAATGTTCTGAGTTCCGGAGATGAAGTTCTCATGAACGAGGACATCATCAGGTGTTTTCGGATGGAATATGCCGCTCCGAATAAGCTGCTTATGAAAGTTTTCCTGTGACTTGATCATTGACCGCCGTATTTCAAGTCGTCGCAAAAAGCCCTCTGTCTGGGAGGCAAGGCCGTGGAATCCCATTTGCCGGGCGATCTGAAGGGCCTTTTCATAATCGGCCTTTGACAGCTCCAGAGCTTCATAGCAGGGTTCAAAACTTCTTTGATAATCACATTTCTCGGCTAACTTCTGATATACATCGGCCCGGTCAAGATAAACGTAATATTTTAGCGCTTTGTCCTCTATCTGTGGGACAAGTGACAGCGCCCTGTTAAGGGAATCTGCGGCCCCAATCAGGTCTCCGCGGTAAATCCGCACTTGTCCTTTATAGTCGAGTGCGTCAAAAAGATATTGTTTGTCCTGCAGTCCGGCGCTTAATTGAACCGCTTCTTCGATATGAAGCGCAGCGTCACCGTAATTACGCAGGCCATACATCTCGGCCCTGGCCATACCCATAAGCGCCTTTGACTGGTATTCAGCATGCTTCGCAATTGCGGCAAGTTTGTAGGCTTGCCGATAGCAGTCCATCGCCGCATCCCACTTGCCAAGCATGCGGGATACATCCCCCAGCTTGATCAGACTCAGGGCAGCTGCCGGACGATCTTCCATCCGGATAAAACCATCGAGGCTCGCTGCAAGTTCCTGCTCTGCATGAAGCAGCTCTGGAAAAAGAGAAGTGCGGTCACCTGTCTTACGAAAATTGTCGATAAAGCTGTCGATCCGCCCGATTCCCTTTTTCTGCATGAGGAGATACGTATTGTCTGGCAGGCATATATCCGGAACAAGAAAAAGGAAGAGAAGCACCTGCAGGATGCAGGTGATGTGCTTAAAGGGGTTGACCATAATTTTAACTCTCCTCAGAACGATTTGCATAAGCCGGCCGCCTTAGATGATGGAACTGTTTATGTGAGCCTTTTTGTCTCACTTCAAGGAACCCAAGGCGCAAAAGTATAGCAGACACTTCCTTGCTTCTCGCCGTATGGTGAATGCAATTGTTTGCTGATTTTAGGGATGTGGACTTGGCGATTCTTAACATTTTTAACGATTGATCTACTTAAACGACTGGACGCTCAGAATATTGAATATATGTTTTTGCGGTAAAGGCAAGGGAACCACATCCAAGGTCTAACACATTTCCTTTCTTTGATGACCTCAAGGCGTTTCTGGCAATAGAAGCGAATATTGCGACCGAATAGCCCCATAGGAGACGGTTGTATATGGGATTGCATGCTACCCAGTCATAAATATTCCCAAACTGTGTGTCATAAGTGTTGCCGGTTTCGATGTCCGAGAGAACTGAATATATGTGCGGTTCTCTCAATTTGATATCTACATCTTGTGAAAGCAGCGCCGATAAGTCTTGAGTGTAACCAAAATAGAACATGATGCCCTTCGGGCAAAAACACAGAACAATTTATTTTTTCGTCATTCCGGCTAACTACATGCCGGAATGACGACAGGGTTGGACTGTTACGTTTTGGTTTTTTCCAATTACGGTCTATGATTTAAATGCCCCCACCACACCCCCAACCGTAGGGGCAATCCCTTAAAATAGTAGTAAAATAGTAGTAAAATAGTAAAATAGGGGACAGACCACGTTTATCCGTCACTCCTTCTTCTCTGTTTTCTTTCGTGGCCTGCCTGCTTTTCCGGGAGTTACCCGGCGGCCAAGCATGGCGGCTATTTTTTCTTTGAACCGTTGGTTGCCAAGGGCAAAATTCCCGTTAGTTGCCTGACGAATCCGGTCAACGACACCGGGCT
>JAYEGR010000073.1:0-13052 GCA_034659175.1 Thermodesulfobacteriota bacterium
TGAAATGCAGGAATATGAGCAGCGTATCTCATGTCATCCAAAATTCGGGAAGTATTTTGTCGATATCAACCCGTTACGGGCATAACTTATACGTCCAGTTAGGATGATTATTTTTGTCCAACTGCCTTAGTATTAAAAAAATATTGTCTGCGCGTTTCCGGCAGAAAATTATTTTTGTAAAAAAATGGATAACCAAGCAAATATAATCAGTCTTTCCATTTTGGCAATTCATTTTTTTGATTTGATTGTACCTATCGCTTAAAGCGAGTCCCTTGGAGGGCTGGATTAATTGCAATATTTACATCGAACAAGGTTGATTATCAGCCTTGAAATGGACGTTTTTGCATTGGTTTCCAGTGTGGCATGGAAAATGCATTTAAACATGGAAAACAGGAGAATCATTTGACTGTTGTCATGTACCAAAAATTTGTAGATACTAAGTCCGGCGGGCCTTTGATAGCTGGTCGGCGCAGGCTGAACAATAGATGCGTGGGCAAATTGTTCCTGCTGAAAAAGGAAAATGAAATCGCCTGATGAGCGCCGGATAACCATCAACTGGTTAGTTTTTTGACACGAAATTAGGAATCAGTACCTTAGAAAATATTTTCTAAGGTACTGATTCCTAATTGAGGATTGTTATGAAAAAAATCGTGCTCCTGTTGCTGATCATACTTGTTACAGGTTGCTCAAGAGGGACATATACGTCTCTTTTGAATACTGAAGTTGAGGTTGTATCCCCGGTTATTTCCCTTATCGCCGGTGACGAGGATATATTTTCGGTCCGGACCGGTATCCGGATCTTTGACCAGGACCCTATGGTGAAAAATTATGGTGCGTCCTGGCGAAATATAGAGGCCCAATATCCGGAGTATACATTTAATCCATAAATTATGGTTAATTGGTTTGATTGGTTGGATGGTTGGGCAATAACCCTCCACTCAACCAGACCTGTAAGGAGAGGAGTTGAAATGGTAAAGAATATTTTTTGTTTGTTCATGTTTTTTCTGATGGTTACGGCTTTGCACACGGCAAACGGCGCAGAAAAGGAAAGAACATCCTCTCCCCGGTACATGTGTTATGTCAATAACTATCCCCATCCGGTTCCTCCGGATTATGTCTATAGGACTGGGCGTGTTTTTTCACCCAAGCCATGGTGGACTACAATCAACAAGCAGGAGGAACAGGCGATTTCCGTGTGTAAAGGAGCTCATTTAAGGTTTAGGGTCAAGGATTTGGCCGCTCAGCTCTTGGGTAACGCTGGAGACGAGTATGGTGATGATTTCGTGCTGACCGTAACCACTTTTGTAAACCTGAACAACCTCTACCAGACATCTGCTTTTGGCCGATATTTTAGTGAACAACTGATCAGTGAACTTCAGCTTGCCGGGGTGCGCGTGATCGATGTCCGAAAAACTCCGGGACTTATGATCAGTGAATTATATGGTGAATACGGCATGTCCCGGGATATGGAAGAATTAAGTTATGTCCATTCATCCCGGGCCATGCTGGTCGGCACTTACACTTTTGTTGATGGCGAGATTTTTATTAATGCCAGGATACTCGGAAATCCTGACGGGATGGTGCTTTCGAGTGCGAGTTTGGTGTTTGGGCTGGATTCTGTTTCAGGAGGGCTCCTGGCAGATGAGGGAATGCCTGTCAGGACGGCTGATCCGGTTCAGGTAAGGGCGTTTTCCGATCATCGGTAAAAGCTGTGGAGGGATTATGTCTGATTATAAAAAAGGATGGAGGAAAAGGCCTTGGATTTGGCCGGCGCTTTTCATTGTCCTGCTGCTCCTTGCAGGGTGTGGCATATTGCGGCCCAGGAGCGGGGGCACGGTATCCGTGATAACGCCTGACTTTTTCGGAATCGGAGAAAACATGGCGATTCAACTGAAATCCAATCTCAGGCAGCCCCTGGGAAATGACAAGAGGTTAATCATAGCCACCTTTGTGAACATAGACGACCTTTACAAGACATCCCGGTTCGGCCGGACATTGGCCGAGGCATTGTCCACACGTCTGTTCAGACATGGTTTCGGCGTGGTGGAGGTCAGAAAGTCAGGGGAACTTTTAATAAAGAGCGCGGCCGGAGAACTCATGTTGACCAGGGATGCGGCGCTCATTGCAGAGCAGCACGAGGTGGAAGCCATTGTGGCAGGGACTTATTCCCTCACGCCAAGCACAGTGATTGTAAATGCGAAACTGATTGAAGCCTCTTCTCAGAGAGTGCTGTCAGTGGCGGGTATTGAGATTCAGAGAAGCGGGAACATCAATTACCTGCTTGCGGCATCCGGTTCATCAGGTGTTGAAGATGCCGTACTTTCCGCGTATGAGAGATAGTTCAGGATAACGAATATGACAAATACGATGCGGAATTTAGGTGTTGCAATCATGCTGGCAGGACTGCTGTCCGGCTGCATACTGTCCGTGGGCAGTAAATCATCCGCCGGCAATGTTGATCCGGTAGTCTACATCCATCCTGATTCCAACATGTATGGATTGTCCAGGGTAGGGGTACTGCCTTTTCATGTCCCATCCAATATGAGTAACGATCAGGGGGTTGCCGTAGCAGCCCTGTTTAAAGACGTGCTTATGGCAAAACAGGCGTTCCCGGTCGTGAAACAGGTGAATACGCATTACGGTGATTTTGAGGAGGCCATGGATATCGGCAGGGATGCGGGAGTGGATCTTGTTATGGCCGGCAGCATCAATTACTTCATGGAAGGGGCCGGGTTCGGCGGAGCCAAGGTGGATGCCTCGATTCGGCTGCTCAACGTCAAAACCGGCAATACGGTCTGGTACATGGAACAGTCGCTAAGTCAGGCCGTGGATTATCCTGACACGGGTTTGGTTAATCGTCTGTTTACTTCATTTTTACCGCAGCCGGTCGGAAGACGCCCTGATGTCGCAGCCTCTACCACAACAAAAATGTTTGTAAGAATTGCCTCGGCAATGACGGATGTACTGAAGAGCCGCCCGTAGGGACATTCTGAATATCGACTATCGAACAAGGAATGTTAAATGATGAAGTGTCTTGATGTTGTTTCCCCTTCGACATTCGAAATTCCTTGTTCGATATTCTGCGGTTCTTATTATTCTGTAGGCGGTTGAGTAAAGTGCATACCCGGTTATTTATTTTTCGAACGGATTTTTAAGAAGCAGTGTCTCCTCCCTGTCAGGCCCGACTGAGATTATGGCAACCGGGGTCTCTGTGATTTCTTCTATGCGTTTTACGTACTCCCTGGTTTTTGCGGGCAGGTCGTCAAAATTCCGTACATCTCCGATTTCCTGATCCCAGCCGGTAAGTTCCTCGTAAACAGGTTTTAACCTTTCGACCCTCCTGATATTTCCAGGCATACAGGCCAGTCTTTCTCCGCCTTCTTTGTATTCATTCGCGATTTTGAGTGTCGGTTGACCGCTTAAGACGTCAAGTTTGGTGATAGCCAGTCCGGTTATTCCGTTAATTCGAACAGCGTCTTTGGCAACTACTCCGTCAAGCCATCCGCACCTTCGTTTGCGTCCGGTTGTTGCCCCGAATTCATTTCCCTTTTTCTGGATCGCGTCACCTGTTGCGTCAAAAAGCTCTGTTGGAAAAGGGCCTTCTCCAACCCGGGTTGTGTAGGCCTTTAAGATTCCGATTACCGCGTCAATGTGGGAAGGGCCGAAGCCCGCCCCGGCGCATGCGTTTCCAGCCACTGTGTTGGAAGAGGTCACATAGGGATAAGTGCCGTGGTCAATATCGAGCTGGGTCCCCTGGGCGCCTTCAAAAAGGATATTTTTTCCGGCCTTCCTGGCATTGTCCAGTTCAACTGATACGTTTCCGATATAGGGGGCCAGGGTCTCACCATATTCTCTGAATTGCGCGTATATTTCGTCAAAGGATACCGGGTCGGATTCAAGCTGTTTTGTGAGCGTGTAATTTTTTTCGTCAATGTTTTCTAAAAGTTTTTCCTTAAACAGATCTTGGTCTAACAGTTCCCCGATCTTCATGCCCTTTCGGATGATCTTGTCCGCATAGCATGGGCCTATCCCGCGACCGGTCGTGCCTATTTTTTTCCCGGTTTTTTTAAGCGCCTCGCCGGCCAGGTCAAGCATTTTATGATACGGCATGATCAGATGGGCGTTTTCACTTATCATCAATCTGTCCGGTGTGATCGTAAGACCATTGTCCGCCAGTTTTTTCATTTCACCCAGCAGGACGTGCGGATCAATGACCACGCCGTTGCCGATAAGACATTTTTTGCCCTCATACAGGATACCTGAAGGGATCAGATGGAAAATAAATTGTTTGCCGTCAACAACGAGCGTGTGTCCGGCATTATTCCCACCCTGGAATCTGACGATGCAATGCGCATACTGGGTGAGAATATCCACGATTTTTCCCTTGCCTTCATCTCCCCACTGGGTTCCCGCTATTACTACATTGGCCATTTCATTACTCCCGAAGATTTTTTTTGTTGTGTACTTGCAACCATAGCCAAACCTTTTGAAAAAGTCAATCAGCCAACCTCCTTGACACTATATTCCAAATGCCGTAAATTGACGGTTTATGATCGGTTTGATTGGTTTGATTGGTTGAATTTGTTAACCAATTAAACTAAGGCGGGTGATACCCGCAACCCAAATTTTTAAAAATTGCTTTGTCCAGTAAATCCGTGTCACCTCGCTTTCAGCTTATGTCAGCGGGGTGCGCCAAAAAATTTCTTGTTTTTTTTGACAGGGTTTCAGGAGTAAGGTACTAATAGAACCAAACCGTATATATACATATTATTTGGGGCAATAGCTGACAATGTTCGGAATTGGTCTGCCTGAGTTGATTTTGATTTTGGGTCTGGCTCTGATTGTGGTGGGGCCGGACAAACTTCCGGAACTGGCTAAATCCATCGCCAAAGGGGTGATGGAGCTTAAAAAAGCCGCGGGAACCCTGAAAGATTCAATCCGGGAAGAGACGGAAGATAAGCCCTGGGAAAAAGTTCGGTCAATAGAATACCCGGGAGCTGATAATCTGCCGGATTCGGTTCCGGAGACCAACGAGCCGCCCGACGGGCCTGACAAGAAAGCCGTGACGACTGTTCAGGATGATTCCCCTCAGGATGAGAAGAGACTTCTGACCTCTGATTTGGACAAGTCGGAAAAGAATCAAGATGGTTGAGAGAGGGTCTGAATCTAACGGCTAAAAACCTAATTATGAACTCTTCTCCTGCCTCGCCTTTTACCGATCATTTAAAAGAACTGCGCCACAGGGTCTTGGTCTCTTTTCTCTCCATTTTCATTTTCAGCCTGACTTCATATGTCTTTGCCGACCGGATTTCAAGTTTTTTCATGATTCCTCTTTTCAAGGCATATCCGGCCCTGACAAATCTCATTTATACAAACCTTACCGAGGCATTTATAAGTTATATAAAGATGTCGTTCCTGGTGGGCGTGATTTTGAGTTTTCCCGTGCTTTGCTACCAGGCATGGATGTATGTTTCCCCCGGGCTCCATTCGCATGAAAGGGGAGTTGCAATGAAAGTAGTGGCCTCGGCCACTATCCTGTTTGCCGCAGGGAGTGTTTTCTCATTTTATGTTGTGCTTCCCGAGGCCCTTGTTTTCCTGATGGGATTTGCCGGCGAGGATCTTGAGCCGATGCTGAAATTAGATTTTTATCTGGCCTTTGTAGCCAGGATGACCCTGACGTTCGGCCTTGCCTTTGAGATTCCCTTTCTGATGATAACGGCCGGCAAGACCGGGCTGATCCACAAGAGGCATTTCATCGTCCAGCGTAAGTACTTCTACCTTGCCATCGTCATTCTTTCGTTTCTACTCACTGCGGGCGATGTTTTTTCCTCAGCGCTGCTGGCCCTGCCCCTGTTCGGCCTTTACGAGGCGGGAATCCTGGCCATGCGCCTGTTTCAGGGACCGGTTGCGGAAAAGAAGGTGTAGAATTGTAAATATTCGGCTTGATGCCGAAAAATAGCTGGGACCATCAAATTGTAAATGTTTGGCAGCGCACCCCAAGGGCACTCCCTGTGGAGTGCTGCCGAATATTTACGTAGAATTTCCGATTTTTCGTCCAATAAAATCAAATGTCATTGACTGCTGGTTTTTCAGTTTTTTGTGTCTGCCGCCATTTTCAAAGTTTTTCAACCATCCAGGCGCCTACATTTCTGTCGGTAAATTCAACCCCAAAGAGATAAATATTCTTGCCCGCGCCCTGGTACTTCTCAAAATACTCCTTGTCCCTGATCTGCCCTAATGCCTTATTCTTATTTCCTGTTTTAAAAGACAACACGAAATTCGGTGAACCGGTCTGCCTGTCTCGTCGTAGCTCAGGTTTCCCGGTTGAAGCAGCTTGTTCATGACGCATCCTTCAGGGATTTTTAAAGAGAAGAATTTGTCCTCCACAAGACCGGTGTTTCTGACAAGTCGGCTGTTTTCAATTCTGAATGTGTTTATTGGAAAATCCTCGCATAATGGGCAGAGATATACCCGGCCGTTCGGAAATATGAAAAAATTTTCCGCCACATTGCCCGCGCACTCAAAGACTTCGTCCTTATCAAGAAAGACCTTGGGAAAGATGACATGTATCCCGAGATCAGCCGCTTTTTGCGCGGTTTCAGGTATAACGGCCAGCCATTCCTCCGGCGTAAGCTGAAGTTTCGACTCAGGTGTTGCAGCAGATTTACCCCTTAATCCGATCACCTGAATAAAAAACCGGACCACTCCCATTTGGTGAAGAAGCGCAGGCATCAGGCGGAGATGATCAATGTTTTGCCTGCTCACCGTATAAATAAGGCTTACCTTAAAACCCATGTCCACAGACCGGCGCAGGTTGGCTGTGCATGTGGAAAAAACGCCTGACCCCCTTATGGGATCATTTATTTCAGCGGACGGGCCGTCCAGGCTGAAACTCAAGACAGTGTCGGAAGGCGCGATATTGTCAAGCAGGTCGTGGAATAGAAATCCGTTGGTGTCCACGGTGACTGAATGGTAGCCGATTTTTTTTGCCGTTCTGATACCGTGCGCCAGATCAGGATGCATGGTAGGTTCGCCGCCCAGAAAGATTAGATTGGTCTCTTTTTCAGGGTCATGGAACAGGACGAGCCACTCTTCCATCGTGTCCTTGGGAACTGATTCTTTTCCGTGCTGATCAGGGTTGATGTAGCAATGAGTGCACGAAAGATTGCAGGCTGTGAGGATATGAAAGAAGACGTTTCGCTCATTTTTTTTGAAAGATATGGTTTTTATTGCCTGGGTATTCATTTTTTAAAAATTTTTTAGGTTGAAGGTTGAAGGCTGAAGGTAGCTAGAGTTTTATGAATAAAAATTATGGCTGGGCCAGAGTGTATTTGGCAAGCAGGCTTCCTTTTCGGTATTTATTTTCAGGATTTGAAAAAAATTTTTTAAACAGTTCAAGGCTTTTGTTCCTTAAAACATGAGGAATCAGTAAAACTTTCATCTGTTTATATAAAGGATTCAGCAAATTAAGCGGAAGCGATGTTCCTCCGCCCATTGCATCTTCATAACCGTAAACAATAGTTCGGATTCCGTTGAGCAGCAGGGCGCTGTAACACATGAGGCATGGTTCCATTGTGGTGTAGGCAATGATTTCGGATCGATCCGTATCAACGTGATTTTCGCCAAGATTTCGAAGCGCGGTAATCTCAGCATGGTCAAGTTCGTTTACTGTTTTGACGAGGCTGTTTGTCCGGCGTCCTTTGGCAATGACTTTATCTCTTAAAACAAGTACGCATCCAACCGGGAATTCATTCGCATCAAGGGCAATCCCGGCCTCATCGAGGGCTATTTGCATGAAGTGTTCGTGATGTTTCATTCTGATTTTTTTGCGCGAACCATGGTTGATTAAAACAGCTGCCGGCGCTTAAGATATGCGTGATGATCATTGCTGTTGGCGCCAAAATAAAAAAATTTTGTATCAGAGTCAAGAGTGAAAGCATGAAAAATGAGAAGCATGAAACAAATTACATGATTTTGCAATTTTTTGCAGCAGTATTAGCCAGATGGTGTTGCAAAGGAGGCGGAAATGGATTAATCTTAACCAATTTGTCAGGGATATTCCCCCTGACTCCTGACCTCGATAATTTGCTAAATGGTTTTAATAAGAGAACAAATTGAAGAACTGGAGCGTCGGATCCTCTCTCCGTATGCCTGTTTGAGTGCTGAAACTAAGGGAAGGGTCAGGCACGAAGAGGAGTCTTCTATCCGCAGCGCATTTCAGCGCGACCGTGAGCGCATCGTTTATTCAAAGGCCTTTCGGCGGTTAAAGCACAAGACTCAAGTCTTTCTGTCGCCTACCGGAGATCATACCCGCACTCGTCTTACCCATACTCTGGAAGTCTCGGAAATTGCCCGCACTATTGCCAGGGCACTGCGGCTTAACGAAGATCTTGTAGAGGCTGTTTCCCTTGGCCATGACATCGGCCACACCCCTTTCGGCCATGCCGGAGAGACTGTTTTAAATGAGCTTGCCCCTGGAGGATTTACTCATTACCGACAGAGTCTGAGAGTTGTCGATGTGCTTGAGCAAGGGGGGAAGGGGCTGAATTTGACTTATGAGGTCAGGGACGGCATTGCCAAACATTCCAAGGGATACGGAGAAGTTATTCCGACAAACAGCAAGGACCTGCCAGAGACGGCGGAAGGATGTGTTGTCCGATATGCCGACATCATCGCCTACCTGAGCCATGACCTTGATGACGCGATCAGGAGTGGTGTTATCCATGAAGAAGACGTTCCGTATGAATGCGTGAATGTTTTGGGAAACACTCATTCCAGTAGAAACTTGACTATGATACGTGGAGTGCTTTCAGGGACCGGCCCTGGTGACGGGCTTCTCGTATTCGGCATGGACCCGGCAGTAGGGGATGCCATGCAGATACTCAGGGAGTTCCTGTATCATAACGTGTATCGGTCCTCCCTGGTTCATAATGAATTTGTCAAGGCGTCCAAGATGCTCAGGGAATTATTCAGGTATTGCATGGCTCACAAGGAATTTGTAAATGATGAGATGAAATCGTTTGCATGCAGTTCTTCGCCTGAGCGGCGTGTCTGTGATTTTATTGCCAGCATGACGGACCGTTATGCCCAGAATATGTATCAGCGGATATTTATGCCCAGTTCGTTTGGCTGAAATGGGTATTTTTTTATTGGAACCTTGAACGTGGAACCCTTATCAAGCAACCACAAAAACAATTATCCTAGAACACTAGTTTATACTGGAGAGTTATGATGACTGAAGAAGGAG
The DNA here is from genome assembly GCA_034659175.1 of Thermodesulfobacteriota bacterium. GTDB lineage: Bacteria > Desulfobacterota > Desulfobulbia > Desulfobulbales > DAOVYS01 > DAOVYS01. The sequence continues at coordinate 9,248 of JAYEGR010000073.1, forward strand.
TGAAATTTATTCCATATGAGGAGGCAAAAAAGATTATTGGCCGTGTGATGGAAGAAGAGCATATTCATGAACCCAACCGGCGGATTTTGACCGTCTATGATAAAAAAAATGACAAAGAACTCTGCTGGTTTGACGCAGAGGAGATTCTTGCAGAGGTGAAGGCCGGCAAAAAAAATTCCGGCAAAAAGAAATGCACTGAAGATGAGGAAATAAAAACGGCTGCCGTAGAACTGGTCATGCACAGGATCCCGGATTGGGTTTTGGAACAATCATAAGAATTACGAATTAGAGCCTGAACGGTTAAGTATGCACCCATGGCCGGCCCCTGATACGTGCCGTTTGGCCTATAAAAAAATGATTGACATAATTTGTTCGGAGTAGCATACATAGTAGTATGAAAGCCAAGACTTCCATCACACTATCAGTCGAGGTACTAAAGGCTATTGATATGTACATCGGGGAGTACAAAAGCCGATCTGCGTTCTTAGAAACCGCAGCACGCCAATTCATTGTCCAATTGGAACGAAAAAAAACTGAACAGCGTGATTTGGAGATCATCAATCGCCATGCGGATTCGCTCAACGCTGAGGCAGAGGATGTGCTTACTTATCAGGTTCCGCTGTGAGACGCGGCGAGTTGTACAGAGTCAGGCGACCTGCAGCGCGTGATCCTAAAAAATTTCATAAGTAACTATTAATTGGTCGTACAGTTGATTATTTCCATAGAGATAATTTCATCAACTGGTTCTGGCCTGATGGAAGTCCATGAATTCGTTACTTCCATATCAACAACACGGATTTTGATTGCACAGGTCGAAATGATTACAACACTCCCCTTGGTATAGGCGGCGGTTCGGCGCCGCCCAGCAGATAGCCGCCGTCAAGCCTGATTACGCTGCCTGTCATGAACCCTGCGTCTTTGATCAGAAAAAAAATCGCCTTGACAACATCGGTCAGGCGGCCGTTTCGTTTCAACAAGGTATGGTCGTTAATAGCTTTTTTCTGCTCATCTGAAAGCAGGCCCCATCCCCTGGTGTTTTCCGCATGTCTGGTCTCAAAAAAACCGAGCATCAGCTCATTGACTCGAACCAAAGGCGCCGCTTCCCTGGCCCATGTTTCGGTAAAGGATGAAATGGCCCGGTTTGCAGCAGCATAAGCGTCATTAAAGATTATGCCTGCCGGGCCGGACCTGCCGACCAGACCGGCGATTGAAGAGATATTTATTACAACCCCATCTCCGGATCGCTTAAGCAGCGGCATGGCTTTATGGAATACCCACCACTTTGCCTTGAGAGTAGTATCCATCTCAAGGTCCCATTGTTCAGGGATGTAAGGCCCGTGAACCACGGGCATTCCGCCGCGTTCAATGTTGTTGATCAGAATGTGCAGGCGTCCGTATCTGTCTTGAACCGCCTCCATCAACTCCCCCACTTGTTCAGGATCCCGCAGATCCGCTTTATAAGTGAGATGGTCAACGCCAAGGGCTGCGAATTCTTCCTGCATGGCCTTTGATTCTTCCGGCCAGTCAAAGTAGGTGAGAACAACCTGTGCCCCGGCCTTGGCCAGAGCGAGTCCCGCAGCCCTGCCTATGCCTTTGGATGCCCCCAGGACTAAGGCGACCTTTCCGTGAATTTTCATAAATTAGGTAGAAGGTTGAAGGCTGAAGGCTGAAGGTGTGACGAGTTTTTCCCTTCAGCCTTCTACCTTCAACCTAAAAGCCTTCCATATATGTCAGGAAGCTTTGAGAGGTTGTTTCACTTTGATTATCAGCTGGTTCCCAGGGTGGATCAGATTCCCTTTAAGGTCGTTCCACTCTTTGATTTTAGCGGGAGTCAGCTTGAATTTTCTGGCAATGTCCCACAGAGTGTCACCCCCTTGGACCTGATAATAGGTGAGGAGCATGGTCTTGGTTGATTTTGGAGTTTTATTTTGGGGGGTTGCCTTTGCATGCAAGGTCTTGATGTTCCAAATGTTCTTTTTCCCGGCAGTGGCGGTAATTGTCCTTTTCGGTTTGACCGAGTATCGGATTTTCGTTTTTGCGGCAAAAATGACTCGTCCGGCAGGCTGATTCTTTTGCAGGGAAAGGGATTTATGAGCAGGGGTTTTCACACTTGGAGGTTTCGATCCGGCCGTTTTTTTGATATTGAGATAAAGGGCCAGTTGTTCTCCCGCGGTTATGCGGTTGATGTCCTTGAGGTTGTTCCAGGCAGCGATCATGTATTCGGGAATGCAATATTTTTTTGCCACTGATGAAATTGACTCACCTGGAAGAATTTTGTGCAATACAAGATTTTCCATGGAAATCTCGGCAGGGCCGAATCCGGAACCAATCTCGTTTTTTGCCGTCAGCTTGAACGTGGTTGTCTGAAAAGGGACGCGCAGTCTCTGTCCTATAGTGAACTTGGATTTTTTAAGGTTGTTGGCCTTGAGCAGGGTGGTCCCGTTTATCTTGTATTTTTTGCAGATTTTTTGTAAATTCTCGCCCTTACGGACAACATGTGTCTTGTATCCGGTGTTGACAATGGCCTTAACCATGGGCAGATTACAGGCAACCGGATTTTTTTTGCCGACCGGAACATTTATGGAATAGGCGGCCGGGCCCGGGGGGGTGATGGAGCGGCGCAGTTCCCGGTTAAGACCCCTAAGTCTTTCCAGGCTTACGTCGCAGGCCACGGATACGGCCCTTAAAGAGGTCCACCTGGGGATTTCAACGGTCTCACAGGTAAGCGGTTTCTTATATTCGATATCTGTGAAACCATATTTTGCCGGGTCCTTGGCAATGATGATGGCTGCGATCAGTTTCGGGACATAACGCTTTGTTTCAGACTTTAAACCCCGGCGTTGAGCAATTTTCCAGAAGTTATCGGTTTTGTATTTTCTTACAGCGCTTCTGACTCTTCCCTCGCCTGCATTGTAGCCGGCAACAGCCAGATGCCATGATCCGAATTCATCGTAAAGATTAGAAAGATATGCCACTGCCGCCCGGGTGGATTTAACAGGGTTCCTTCGTTCATCAACATATTTGTTGATCACAAGCCCGTAATGACGTCCGGTGGGTTTGATAAATTGCCAGAGCCCTACGGCCTGTGCCTTGGAATAAGCGGTCAGGCTGTATCCGCTTTCGATCATCGGCAGATACGCCAGATCAAGAGGCAGTCCCGCCTCCTTGAGCTGTTGTTGAATCAAGGGAAGATAACGCCCAGATCGTCTAAGCCAGCGGTCGAATGTCTCTCGCTGCCTGTTCTGGAAAAAGTCCAGATAAAACTCAACGTGTTTGTTTACGGTTACCGGGAAGTCATATTGGATTTCTTTTTTTTCAGGGACTGTTTTCAGGGAACCTTCTTCCCATTTTCCCAGGGCCTCCAGTTCCTTGACTTCCAGAACAACTGTCTTTTCCGGTTCAGGAATCGTCAGTTGCTCGGTCAATACCTTTCCTGAGATCTCGGAAGGAGAGACCTCTATTTCTTGACTTAATGGATCCGCATCCGCCTCGGATGCAGCCGCAATATTTTCGCCGTCCGGACCATCGGCAGCGCCGTTGTTTAAGGAGGTGCAGGCCGAAACCGTCAGAAGCAGGGAAAACAGGATGATTAAATATGTCAGGCTGGTTTTACTCATGGTGAACACTTACAGGGCGGTTATGGTTATGGTGAGGATTTTGGGAAAATACCCGGTCTGATTAGACTTGTATTTTAACTTGATATCTCTTAGATATGCAACAAAAACGTGTCAAGGCTTGCAATTTAAGGGGGGTTTAGTACCTTATAAAATATTTTCTGCGCGTTTCCGGCAGGAAATATTTTACA
>JAYEGR010000074.1:0-13016 GCA_034659175.1 Thermodesulfobacteriota bacterium
GAGCTGAATATTGCCCCTTTGGGCCTCAAAATGGATTATGTGGCCTAGTAATATCAAGTACTTACATAACATGCAATAAGGTGTTCGGTAAGTATATCAAAGGCTTATCGTGGTCCGACCCCATATTTGCCCATATTTGCCCCCCATATTTGCTCCCCATATTTGCCATATTTGCCATATTTGATATCGTGGTCCGACCCCATATTTGAAACCATATTTGAAGACCCCATATTTGGCCATATTTGGCATATTTTGTGTGAATTTTATATTTTAAGACCTGACCTCAAGCTCCACACAAGCTCCCCTGGAAGTGGAGGCGCGATTAACGCCTTGGCCTTCAGCCGTTATTGACAACAATCCAGCGGTAAAGTATTCTATATGTTATTTTGGAGATGAAATCAGTGTTGTAATTATAGATGAGATGCATAGATGGGGAAGTTATTTCGTCCCCGTCCCTAAGTGCACTACCGGAGGTAAAATGTTAAATCATAAGTTACAAACTAAAATATACAAAAAAGGATATTTGGAATTAAGGAATTTGCCTTTCATGGAAGGTACGCAGATCGAAATAGTAATATCAAAAAAGAAGAAAAAGAAGAATTTACAAAAGTTAATTTGCAATGACCATGTGTGGGCAGAAGAGGATATTAAGGCTGTTGAACGTGGAAGGGGTGCAATACAAAAAAGTTACATAGAACACAGTGCCCTATGGGCAAAAACACGGAACAATCAATTTTTTCGTCATTCCGGCATGTAGTTAGCCGGAATCCAAACATCTTACCTTGAGTTTCTGAGAAGTTACCGCTAAAGTCAATAATTCATCACTCATCATTCCATCCCCGTTATTCCAAAGGCTGCTGAGAAGAGCCTTTTTGTGTATGGATGAGTCGGGGAATTGAATATATCGGCTGCTGGGCCTGATTCTACTATCCTACCGTTCTGCATTACCGCCACATCGTCTGCCAGTGTACGGATTACTCTCAAATCGTGGGAAATAAACAGATAGGTCATATGGTATTTTTTCTGCAGATCCCTAAGCAGCCGGATGATCTGGGCCTGGATGGTCATGTCCAGGGCGCTTGTAGGCTCATCAAGCAAGAGAAGACCGGGTTTCAGGATAACCGCCCGTGCAATTGCAATTCTCTGCCGTTCTCCTCCCGAGAATTCATGGGGATAACGGTCAATCGTTTCAGGATCAAGGCCTACCTCCAGAAGCGCCTGTCGCACGGATCGGCGCCTTTCCTTTCCATTTTTTCCTATTTTGTGAACCGTTAAACCCTCTTCAATTATCCGGCCGATTGTCAGGCGAGGAGAAAGTGATGAAAACGGGTCTTGAAATACGATTTGAAGTTCTCTTCGTAAAGGCCGCAGCAACCTGTTATTCAGACCGAGCAGGTTACGGCCGTTGTACCTGATTTCACCATTGCACCGGGTAAGCTTAAGGATACACATGCCAATCGTGCTTTTCCCTGAGCCGGATTCGCCGACGATTCCGCATGTCGTGCCTTTACGAATGGTCAGATTCACATTGTCTACAGCCTTCACGTACCCGGTCGTTTGTTTGAAAAAGCCGGTCTTGATCGGGAAGTAGCATTTCAGATCCCGTATAGTCAGGATCGGTTTACTTTCTTTTTTAGGTTCAGGTTCACCTTTTGGCACGCTTTCAAGAAGATGCACGGTATAGGGGTCTTCAGGCGATTTAAAAATTTGTCTTGTCTGTCCGTTTTCAACTATTTTGCCCTTATGCATGATATAAACATGGTCTGCAATTTTTTTAACCATTGCAAGATCATGGGTGATAAGGAAAACGGCCATTCCCAGTTCTTTCTGAATATCTTTAATCAGCGAGAGTATCTGGATCTGGATCGTAACGTCAAGGGCTGTAGTCGGTTCGTCTGCAATCAACAGGGCCGGGTTGCATGCCAGAGCCATGGCTATCATTACCCTCTGCCGCTGACCTCCCGAGAGTTGATGGGGAAGGGAATGAATCCGGGTTGACGCGTCCGGAATGCCGGTTCGGTCCAGGAGATTCACGGCCACGGTTTCGGCCTTGGATTTTGAAAGTCCCTGGTGGATCATGAGTGGTTCAACGAGCTGGCCCATGATTGAATAAACAGGATTTAACGACGTCATTGGTTCCTGAAATATCATGGCGATCCGGTTGCCCCTGATCCTCCGTATTCCGGTGTCGTCAATCTTAAGCAGGTCTTCTCCTTTAAATAGAATTTCACCTTTGGCGTAAAACGGCGTTACGCCTTGAAGAAGTCTTAAAACAGAGAGCGCTGTGACTGATTTTCCGGAACCTGATTCCCCCACAAGCGCCACCGTGCTTCCAGCCTCAATATCGATTGACACATTGTGAAGCACTTTTGTGATCCCGTTTTCCGAATCAAAGTGAGCGGACAGATTTTTTATTTCAAGAAGCATGGTGTGGTGTCAGGGGTTCAGGGGTTAATCGCTTAAACCTTCCTTGGGTCAAGAGTTTCTCGCAGGGCCTCGCCGATGAAGATTAGAAGAATGAGCGTTCCTACAAGCACAATGAATGTGCCTAAAGAAAGCCACCACGCATCGATGTTGTTTTTGCCCTGTGCCAGAAGTTCTCCAAGACTGGGAGTAGTCGGCGGGACACCCAGACCAAGGAAATCAAGGCTGGTCAGGGCCAGTATCGCACCCGACATTCGGAACGGGAGAAAGGTGATCACAGGCGTCATTCCGTTGGGCAACAGATGCTTGAACATGATTTTGGTGTTACTCACGCCAAGCGCCCTGGCCGCCTTAACGTAGTCGAGATTCCTGCCTTTAAGAAATTCGGCCCGGACATAGTCTGAGAGCCCCATCCATCCGAACATTGACAGGAGTATGAGCAGCAGGAGGATGCTGGGTTTGAAAATGGAGGAAAAGATAATGAGAAGGTACAGCTCGGGCATGGCGCTCCATATCTCGATAAAGCGTTGAAACATAAGATCTGTTTTGCCTCCGAAATAACCCTGGATTGCCCCGGCAAGAATCCCGATTCCGGTTCCCACGAATGTGAGCGTAAATCCGAAAAGAACGGAAAGCCTGAAGCCGTAAATAAGCCGCGCAAGAACATCACGGCCCCGGTCATCCGTGCCCATGATGTTGATCCCTGTGGGAGGAGAAGGCACGGGCACGGAAAGGTTCGGGTTTATCGAGTCATAAGTGTGCGGGTTTGGCGGAAAGACCAGCCAGTTGCCGTTAGAGGTGATTTTTTCAAGGATGTATGGATCACGGTAATCGGTCTCTGTGTCAAAGTCGCCTCCGAACGTGGTTTCAGGATAAGATTTAATGATTGGAAAGTAGTAACTGTTTTCGAACTTTACAAGAAAGGGTTTGTCATTGCTGATTACCTCGGCAAAGAGGCATACAATAAATATGACGGAAAATATGATAAGACTGTAATAACCTCTCCTGTTGGATTTGAATTTGGCCCACCGCCTCTTTAACAAGCTATTGTCCCCCCATTATCATTGATCACTCGTCACTCAAAATGACCTTACCAGAAACCCGTCACCTGTTCAAACAAATGTTTGCATCTAAACACATTGACAATTTTCGATCTATCTGCGTATAAGGAGGTATAAAGGGGTATAAATACATGTATCGGAAAAAACAAAGTTTCTGTCCATTTGTTAGAGATTATCAGTTTGTAATAATGGTTCGTAGCTTTTAGCTGTTTAGCTCAACAGCTCAACAGCTTAACAGCTCAATAGCTCGCCCGTAGGGCGCTAAGGAACAGAGAGGAAATAAATTGAGCAAAATTACGCTCAGCTTTAGGTTAGATTTGGTCGGCTCGATTGAACAAAACCGCAGGCGTAGCAGGGCTACGTTGAGGATTTTGTGATTGAGAGCCGGCCTAAGATGGCCTGAAGCTGAGATGGAATTTTGTTCAATTTATTTACGCCCTGTTCCTAAGTTCCTGAGCAGCCTAAGGATTATTTAAATGACTACAAAACCGATTGTCGATGAACCGGAACAGGGAGTTGTGTCGCAACTTGAGTTCCTTGACCTGTTCGACCTGGAAGAGATCCGGAAAACACAGGATGCCTTTGCCGTGGCCGCCGGGGTTGCATCTGTAATCACCTATCCGGACGGTCGTCCCATAACAAGGCCTGCTAATTTTTCCCGCCTGTGCAGTGGGGTTATCCGAAAAACGGAAAAAGGGCTTGCCGACTGTCTTCATTTCCACTCCGAACTGGGATGCAATAATCCGAATGGTCTTACTATTAAGTCCTGCTTTATCCGAGGCCTTTGGGTGGGCTGCGCCGGTATCAGCGTGGGGGAAAAGCATATAGCAAACTGGATTGTGGGGCAGGTTCGAAGCGACACCCCGGATACGGAAGAGATTATCAGGTATGCCGGCGAAATCGGGGCGGATGAACAGGAGTTCCGTTTTGCCCTGGAAGAGATCATGGTCATGCCTTTTAACCGTTTTGAACAGGTCTGCAATTTTCTCTTTCTCATGGCAAACCTGATGTCAAAGATTGCGTTTCAGAACGTGAGTCATGCAAGTCATATCCGTAGGGCCCAGAAGGTGGAGGCAATGGGCACTATGGCAGGAGGATTTGCGCACGATTTCAATAATATACTCGGGATCATACTCGGCAACACTGAACTGGCCCTGGAAGATATCCCAAAGTCGAACCCTGCTAAGTTTAACCTGGAAGAGGTGCGGATTGCCTGTATGAGAGCAAAAGACGTTGTCAGTCAGATTCATAGTTTCGCCGGCCGGACAGAAGGTAAAATGAAACCGGTCCGGATCACACCGATTGTCCGGGAGTCCGTCAAAATGCTGCGGGCTTCGATTCCGGCAACAATTGACATTAATCTGGATGTCACCGCAGAGAATGACATGATCATGGCGGATCCGGCCCGGATTCATCAGGTGACAGTGAATCTTGTAAATAATGCAGCATTTGAGATGTGGGAAATCGGAGGAATATTGAATATAGGTATTGAAAATGTTGCAATAAACCGTTATGAGGTTGCCGTGTATGACGATATAAGTCCTGGAAAATATGTCAGGCTTACGGTGCGGGATACCGGCAAGGGTATTGATCCGGAAATCATTGACCTGATATTCGACCCTTATTTTACCACCAAAAAGATCGGCCAGGGCGCCGGCATGGGGCTTTCCGTGGTTCAGGGGATAGTCGGCAGCCATAACGGCCGCGTCATGGCGGAAAGCGAGCCGGGTCAAGGAGCAACTTTTCAGGTGTTTTTCCCTGTTGTTGAAAAAAAGTCGAACTTGTCCGGCGAGTCCGGCAAAGATGTGCTCGCAGGGAATGAGCGCATATTGTTTGTCGATGATGAGCCCTCGCTGGCAAAGCTTGGGGAAATAATACTTAATCGTTTGGGATATTCGGTTGTGTCTGTTGCCGGTACTATAAAGGCGCTGGAGATATTTGAAGCGGATCCTGACGGATTTGACCTGCTGGTTACCGATTACGCCATGCCTGATATGAACGGAGTAATTCTGGCAAAGCGTATTAAGAAAATCAGGCCGGACATTCCGGTTATTCTTTGCACGGGTTTCAATGAACACGTAACTGATGAGAAAATTATGGTGGAGTGCATCACCACGGTTATGATAAAACCCATAAACAGACTGACTTTGTCCGGGACGGTCCGTGAGGTACTGGATAAACAGTAGGGAAGGGGCGCCTGAGAACGATAACATACGGAGGAGTCTGCTAAAACAGGGGACCCCCTCTGAACGGTTACAAAAAAAGGGTACGATAGAATCTGTTGATAGTATCACCGCAACTTGCAGCGAATATTTCCTGTCCCATGATTCCCGTGCTCTATGAACGGTTACAAAAAATGAAAATTGTAAAATTTTTAAAAATAAAATGTATGACTTTTCAAGTTTAAAAATAGAGCAGGCTGGAACCGAGTGCCGTATCCTGATAGTGGATGATGATACCGACTTGCTGCAATTGATAGCGGATATGGTCTCCTCGCTCGGTTACAGAATTGAAACCGCCTCGGACGGGATCAAGGCCGCAGATTTGCTTAAAAAAGAGGATTTTTCCATTCTTGTCACTGATATCAAAATGCCGAGGATGGGCGGCATGGAACTGCTTTGCTATGTAAAGAAGCACTATCCCGAAATAGACGTCATTGTGGTCACCGGTTTCCATTCAGACTACGGTTTTTCGGATGTTATCAGCGCCGGGGCCACTGACTATATTGCAAAGCCTTTCGGGATAGATGAACTTTCTGCCAAGCTTAAGCGTGTTTTTCGAGAACAGAGGCTCATCAGGGTGTTAAAGGATGAAATCAGGGAGCGTGAAGAGACGGAAAAGATACTCAAACTCAACGAGGCCCGTCAGGCGGCGCTGCTGATGATTTATGAAATGGCCGAATTCTCCTCTCCAGCGGCAATGGTTGATGCTGTTCTTGAAAAAATCATGGTTTTCACAGACAGCGCGCATGGTTTCCTCGGCTATGTTAGTCATGATCAGACAACCATTCATGTCCGCGCGTGGTATGGGAAAGCAGTTGATCAGTGCACAATGGATGACGGATTATTTAAGATCGATATTGAAAAGGGAAGTATATGGGACAAACTTATCAGGCAGCGCGCTCCTGTAATAATAAACGACTACGTCGGACCAGACCTGAATTTCAATATTCATCCTGAAAATTTTCTGATAACAGTACCGTTGCTGGCTATTCCTTCGGTTGAGGCAGGCCGGATCGTGGCAGTTGCCGCCGTATGGGACAAGGAAAAGGAGTACAGCGGATCAGATGCAGGACAATTGCAGTTGCTTCTGGACGGGCTCTGGAACATTGTCCGGCGGAAGCGGGCCGAAGATGCATACAAAAGCGCGCTTGATGATCTGGAGTTGAGAGTCAAAGAGCGTACCGCCGAGCTTGCCGCGACAAATGAGATAATGTCCCGTGAAATCACGGAACGTAAATTCACAGAGGAGGCGCTCAGAAAGAGTGAGGCTGATCTTGAAAGCAGAAAAATCACTCTTGAAGAGACCAATACCGCGCTCAAGGTTCTTCTTAAAAAACGTGAACATGACAGGCAGGAATTTGAAGAGCGGGTTGTGGCCAATGTCAAGGAACTTGTCGAACCCTATCTTGACAGGCTCAGGGAAAGCGGACTGGTTAACAGGCAGAAGACGTATCTTGACATCCTTGAATCCAATTTAAGTGACGTGATTTCGCCATTTGTATATTCTTCATTTGTAATGAACTGGAAGCTCACTCCCGCTGAGATGAAGGTGGCCAACCTGGTAAGGTTTGGAAAATCAACAAAAGAGATAGCTGAAATCATGAACCTGTCCCCTGAGACTATAAGCGTTCATAGGAAAAAGATCAGGAAAAAGAGCGGAATAACAAATAAAAAAGTGAATTTGCGAACCGTATTGACCTCCCTGAAACCGGATGACGCCTTGGTGTCGCATAGGTTGAAGGTTGAAGGCTGAAGGTTGTCAGCCAACTTAAATAGTCGAAGATTTGTGTAATCACACGTGATTTATCCCTAAAAGCCTTCCATCTCCCACCTCCCACCTCCCACCTCCCACCTCCCACCTCCCACCTCCCACCTCCCATCTGTCACTGAGTAGTCATGATATTTCAAAATAATGGTTAGAAATTATAACCATTTAGCAACCATTATTCACCTATTGCCAATGCCGAAATATTTGCAATAATATAATGTTATTAAAGTAAGGAGTGATTTTATATGGGGCCTGTCAATTTTTGAGCAAACCTTAAAATGCCGGACAGCGGGTGCTGAAATGAAGCTATTTGAAAATCAATATGCTGGGAAATTTTTTCGATTTCGGGGTGAGTTGGATGGGGATGTCGGCAGGATGAGTAAAGAGTGGGATTTTGACTTTCATGCTCTCATGGCGGATATCGATGTGCAGGTGGGTATTGCCGCACAGGAAAAGAAGCTGTACCTTGCGCTTTCGGTTGAACCTGACATTCCCCGGTATTTTCGCGGTAACCCAGTGCTTATCAAAGATGTCATTTTAAACATTGTGAATAACAGCCTGGGGAGCATGAAAGAAGGCGGACTGACAATAAAGGTCTGCTCAATGCATATGGGTGGCGACGTTAATAATCATAGGATCGAGATAATAATCTCCGACACCGGAACAGGAATGGAATTGGAAAAAGAGGAAGAGTTTCTACCTTCTTCCTCTGATTTCGAAATTTCAGAACAATCGTGCGGCAAGATCATGTCAGGACCGTTTATAAGTAAAAAATTGGCAGGATTGATGCGTGGCAGGGTTTCAGTCAGGAGTGTATTCGGTTGGGGAACCAGGTATTCGGTAATTTTCATTCTGCGGGAAGCACCTTCTCCTGAAGAACGTTTGAAGAATAATTGGGGGCGGATTATCAAGTCTATGAGGTCTGATGAACGGAAGGTCGGGACGGCATATGTTGATAATATTCCAGTGAATTTTTTTGAGGTGGAAATTTTAAATTATCTAACGGCCTGTGAAAATGTGCTTTCAGCCATGTTGCTTTTTGATGTCCGGACCGGCCTATTCAAAAAGAGAGCCTGGCTCATGCTGCAGCAGCCTGCTGAAACAGTGAAACTGTTGAATATCGCAGACATTTGTGGCTGGCATCCCCGTGTCCGGTTGATGGGCTATTGGTATCCGGAACCCTTAACACAGGCGCTGCATCCCTTGCCTGCACGCGATCAGGAGCAATCAGCTTTTGGAGGAGAGGGCTCGCGCCCCTGATCCACGGCACAGCTACGGCACCTGTGAACGTCTACAGGGCAAGGGGTTTTGCGATCCTGCAGGACTTTTGATACCCCGTGATCGGTTACACGCAGGCTATGGAATTTGATCATCTGTAAATTAAAGGAAGCATGATTTAAATCGATATTGTAGAATGATAAAAAAGGTCGAAAACATAGGTAGTGCCTGAACTAAAACTCAAAGCAATTGAAGTTACTGATAAAAATATTTTTTGTTCGTAAATATTCGGCTTGATACCGGAAAATAAAAAGAACCACCAAAAAAGTAAATGTTTGGCAGCGCACCTCAAGGGCACTTCCTGCGGAGTGTTGCCTAATATTTACTTTTGTTCAGGCGCCAGGTATGATCTTCATATACATGAAGATGGTGGAAATCAGGGAACGAGTTATCTCCACTGAAGTTATTCACATCGGCGGGGTGTGAAAAAAAACGGAAAAGGGGGACGAGATGATGAACGAAATAAAGAAAATCCTGGTGGCTGTGGACTTTTCCGAATATTCGGAACAGATTCTCCGGTCCGCGACTCATATCGCCGTTCGGCATGATGCGGAGCTTAAGATTGTCTTTGTAGTTGAGAATCCGTTTACCATGTCGGGAATTCCCTATGATGATCAACTGGAAGTGGAAATGATCAGATCTTCCGAAAAAAGACTTGATATGTTTTTAGAAGACAACATGAATCGAAGTTCCATTCCTTTTGCAGGTGAAGTACTGACAGGTCATGTGACAGTGGAAATACTTAACTGTGCCGAGCGGGAAGAAAGTGACCTTATCATCATGGGCACCCATGGATATAGTCGTTTGGAAAAGATGTTGATCGGCAGCGTTGCCGAGGAGGTGGTGAGACTGAGCCCCTGTCCGGTCTTGACAATTAATCCGAACAAGGAGAAAAACGAAATGAAAGAGATAAAGAAGATAATGGTGCCGGTGGATTTTTCAGACAATTCCGTCAAACTTTTTGAGTCCGCAATCGATTATGCCGGGAAAATCGAAGCGGAACTGCTCGTCGTGTTTGTGGTTGAGGATATGTTTACCTTTTCAGGACTGTCTATCCCGCATATCGCGATTGATGTAAACCAGTTTGAAAGCGAAATAATCGAGAGTTCCGGAAAGAGGCTTGAGGGCTTCCTGGAAGACAACATGGAGGGGGTTAACGTTCCATGTACAAGCAAGGTGCTGAAGGGAAATGTTGCGGAGGAACTCTGTGACTGCGCTGCAAATGAGGGGGTCAATCTGATTATAATGGGCACTCATGGATACAGGGGACTTGAAAAAATTCTGATCGGCAGCGTTGCCGAGAAGGTAGTGCGCACAGCGCCCTGTCCCGTATTGACGATCAACCCTTACAAATAGAGTATGGCATGTCGATATAATCAGAAGGCTGGCTGCCGGGCAGCCGGGCAACGGTCGGTTGAGTACTGCTTATTAAGTTTTGCAGGAAGCGGCTTGGCCGTTGATTTTTTTTGAGCTGTGCAGTTCAGGGCGACCGACACGGAACCACTATAGTCGATCGCCCTGATTTCTTTCTTTGTGGAGTGCTGCCGAAGTTACACCCCTGGTGAACATTTACAAATAATTCCCCGGCCCTGCCGGTACTGGATATCCATCATGAGTGACGACGCTGTTCCAAATCTGCCTGACCAGAAAGAACTTGAAAAAGATCTGAGTGATTATCTATCCAATAAATACGGAGACCGGGTCAAGATCGTATCCGCCGGTCTTTTCCCACAGGCCAAGAAAGAAGGAGAAAAGGAGCAGGAAGGAAAACATTCCGATGAGAAACCTTTTTTTGATTTCAACGTTAAGCCGGAAGAGCTGGAGGCCTATCTTGATGAGTATGTGGTCAAACAAAAAGAGGCAAAGGCCGTACTGGCCACAAAGATCTGCACTCATTTTAATCGGATAAGGCATTTCCGGGAGCATGTAGATTTGTCCCGCAGAAATACCGGGCAGATTAAAAACAACGTGTTGCTCATCGGTCCCACCGGGGTCGGCAAAACCTACCTTATCAAGCTGATTGCCGAAAGGCTTGGCGTTCCATTTGTCAAGGGAGATGCAACTAAGTTCAGTGAGACCGGCTACGTTGGAGGTGATGTCGAGGATCTTGTTCGTGATCTGGTACGTGAGACTGATGGGAATATTGAAAAGGCGCAATACGGGATCATTTACGTAGACGAAATCGACAAAATCGCATCAGGCATGAATAAACATGGAATAGACGTGTCTCGAACCGGTGTGCAGCGGGCCTTTTTAAAACCAATGGAAGAGACCGAGGTTGATTTAAAGGTTCCACATGACATGATTTCCCAGATCGAGGCCATTGAGAGATACAGGGCAAAAGGAAAGCGTGAAAAGCGGGTCGTGAACACCAGAAATATCCTTTTTATCATGAGCGGCGCATTTGATGGGCTGGATGATATAGTGAAAAAACGGGTACAAAAGCAGTCCATCGGGTTTGAAGGAACGATTTCCTCTAAAAAGGACGCGGCCCTGTTTTTGAAAAAAGCAAAGGCCGAGGACCTGATTCAGTTTGGTTTTGAGAGCGAATTCATTGGACGCCTGCCGGTTCTGGCCATACTTGACGAACTCTGTGTTGATGATCTGTACGAGATTTTGATGAATATCAATAGTTCGGTCGTGGTCGGCAAGAAATTTGATTTCAGCGCCTATGGTATTCGAATTTTATTCGAGGATGATGCCTTAAAGGAAATCGCCAAACGTGCGGCAAAAGAGCGAACAGGCGCCCGTGGCCTTGTGAGTGTTATGGAAAAGACACTTTTGCCCTTTGAAAAGAAGCTGCCGTCAACAGACATCAAGCATTTTTCAGTAACTCCGGACGTAGTGGAAAGGCCAATGGAGGAGCTTAAAAGAATTCTCGATGATCCGGAACACCGGGCTTTTCACAGAGAGCGCTACAATTTTCTTGCCCATGTTGAATTTGAGCGTTTGGTGGATTTTATTATGCGCACCAGAAAAGCCTATTTTCAGGAGCATGACGTTGAGGCAACGCCTGAACGAGTGGCTCTGATAGCGAATCAGTGCCAGGAAGAGATCTCGGACACCTGGAATGTGTGCGATATTTTTATCAGCCTGGTCAAAGAGATTCGAACCTGCGCCGACGAGATATCCGAAAAATGCGGGATGCAGGTGGTATTCAGCGAAGAAGCAATAGACAGGATCCTTACACGCAAGCCTCGTACGATTTTTACTGTAAGGAAGGTGTGTGAGGAAATATTGCATGCCTTTGAATATGGTCTGCGCCTGATGAAGCAAAAGGGAGATATAGATACTGTAGTTATCCCTGCGGAAGGCGTGGATTTTCCCGAAACATATATCAATTCACTTGTGAGTGATACATTTAAATTTTGAACCTCTGAGCTTTTGAACCCCTGAACCTCAAAGGAGTGAACATACAACATGGTCTTCCCCGAATATCGTCCCCGCCGTATGCGGGTAAATGAAGCCTTTCGTTCCCTGGTAAGGGAGACAAGTCTGTCTCCGGACAACCTGATTTATCCACTGTTTATTCAATCCGGCAAAAAAGTGCGTGAACCGATAATATCCATGCCGGGTATTTACAGGTTGTCAGTGGATCAACTGGCAAAAGAGGCAAAGGAATGTCTCGGCCTGGGAGTGAATCATGTTATTTTATTCGGACTGCCGGACAAAAAGGATTCTGTAGGTTCCGGGGCACATGCTAAAGACGGTATCATTCAAAGAGCAATCAAGGAAATCAAGAACAAGGCGCCTGAATTGATGGTGTCAACTGATGTCTGCCTCTGCGAATATACGAGTCATGGCCACTGCGGAATACTCATAGATGGCCGTGTCGACAACGATTCCACCCTGGAGGTCTTGGCCAGAACCGCTCTTTCCCATGCAAAGGCAGGGGCTGACATGGTGGCTCCCTCGGACATGATGGACGGCAGGGTTGCGGAAATCAGGGCCGCACTTGATGAAAACAATTTTCATATGACGCCCATAATGTCATATGCGGTAAAATATGCATCCGCCTTTTACGGGCCGTTCCGGGATGCTGCCGACTGCGCTCCGCAGGAAGGAGACAGGCGAAGTTACCAGATGGATCCGGCAAACGTGCGTGAAGCCTTGCGGGAAGCGACATTGGATGTAGATGAAGGGGCTGACATCCTGATGGTAAAACCCGCGGTAGCCTATCTCGATGTTCTCAGCAGGCTGCATGACGAGTTTGATCTGCCGATTGCCGCGTATCACGTGAGCGGCGAATTCGCCATGATCAAG
>JAYEGR010000075.1:0-12996 GCA_034659175.1 Thermodesulfobacteriota bacterium
GGCAGAAGCCTGACCTCAACAATCTCTTTTCTCAATTCAGCCGGAATACGGATCTCACCGTCCAGAGGATACCAAATGGCCCAGCCCGGTTTGTTTATATGCAGGCATATTTCCTCTCCTGCCTTGAAAACAGCAGGTAGAAAAATCCTGAACATCCCCTCTTCATTGGTTCGATCAGAAGCGCCGGTTTTTTTGATGGTGACCTTTACACCATTTGAAGCAGATTTTTTTTCGTGCTTGTCGATATAATACACAACTCCCCTCAACATCCTCTTTTGCTCTTGTGCATAGAGGGCACACAGGGAAGCAACAATAACAATAAGACCAGTCGTTTAATCATGCTTTCTCCTCATCGTATAACTCAAAAAACTACCCCCAAGATACGGATCATGATTTATGGTTTTAAACCCTTGCTTTCGGGCACGAAAAATAACTTGCGCCTCCTTGGGCGCTTTTACGGTAAACTCAAATTTTCCATGTTCATCTGTTTCATTATGAAGATTATATTCCGGTAACTCAACAATAACACCAATAATAGGTATACTTTGTTCGTCAACTATTTCCCCTGTCAGTTTCTGGCTTATACTGCTATCCGTGTCATCAGAGTAAAACTGTTTGACAAGGACAACTACCTTTTCCTGAATATTAAAATAAGCATCACGGCTGTCAGAAGAGGAATCACTACTATAGCTATTCCTGTATGCCACTTGCTTAAACACCCTTTCTTAGTACCTTAGTGGTAATTTTCTTGTTTTTTATGGCAAGAAATCAAAAAGGTGAAATATTTTTAAATAGTTACACTCAACTGTTAAGGTACTTATCCAGGACCTTTAAAAATTTCCAGTTTATCTGGGTTAGTTTCTTCCATTCAAACAAACCTTGAACCTTTGAACACGGAACCTATGGACGCAAAAAACACCAAGTTATTTTTTGCCGAGCCCTTGTTATATTGCTGTTGCTTCCCGTATTGGTCTAGCCCGATCTATCCGCTCTTTTCTTTTAGGCGAATGCAGCGCTGTCCATATATCATTTCGTGTTTGCAGATTAAGCCAAAAATCAGGAGTATTGCCAAAAACCCTTGCCAGCATTAAAGCGGAATCCACAGTGATCGACCGTTTATTCGCACAGAGTTCATTAATAGTTCTGCGGCTGACCCCCATGGCTCCGGCAAGTTGCCCCTGAGTGATATGCAAAGGTTCCATGAATTCTTCCACGAGCATTTCGCCTACACCAACAGGACGGCGTTTAGTAATAATCATTTTGTGTGCCTCGTCATTTTCTATAGTTGTGATTATCCAAATAAACCCCTTTTGGTGGCTTTTTCATGGAAAAAAGGCTGCCGCTATGCAATATAACAGGAGGGCGGCAACTATAACGGCTGAAAATCCGAAATGGACGGAAAGCACTGCTGCAAGCACGGCGGAAATTACTGACGCGCATCCGTTCACGCCCCACGCCCACGGGATCAGTTCAGGGGCTTTTTTCCCCACCTGTGCCAGGGCCAGTGGAAACGGCATGCCCATGCAAAAAGAAAGCGGCGCGACAAGCATGATTGAGATGAGAATCCTGACACAGAACGGCAGTGTAATCAAGGCGGAAAAAAGTGGTTTAAGCGTAATCAAATATGACAAACCCAGAATCACAATGGCAACGGCTGCAGACAGTACGGCCCCGGCAGGGCCCTTTTTTTCCGCAAACCGTTTTGAGTGTCTGCTTCCCATGCCTGCAAAAAACAGGAATGCAGTCAGCATAACTGCTGCCGCGTACAGCGGATGATGCAGAAAGAGAATGAATTTCCGGATAAATGCAATTTCAAGAAAAAGAAAGGCCATTCCCACACAAAAGAAAAAGGCAAAAACTCGAAACCGGCTGATACCGCCATCATACTCCTTATTTCGGGCATTGGTGCGGAGGGCGCGGAGCGGCAGGAGGATAAGCGCCAGGCTCGCAGCCAGGGCCTGAACCAGAGTAGCGACAAGTATCAGATAGCCCCATTCAAGCAGGGGCATACCACCTCTGCCGCGGCTGTCAAGAATCTCCGGCAATGTCCGCCACTTCATGAAATTAAAAAAATAGGGCCGGTCGTCTGTGGCAGGCCGGATATTGAATTTGTACTGATTCAGAAATTCATCTCTTTTGTTATCAAGCAGCGCTTGTGTGCCCAGAAAAAAATAAGGCGTGTCAAGGATATTGTAACGGTTTGCCTCTTTGATTGACATACCGTCATAATAGACCACATCAAAGGAACGCTTGCTGCAGAACTCCTTTATTTTCGCAATATCCCCGGCCGAGTATGCGCTGTTTTTGATGAGAAGCGTGCTGGTCTGCCAGCCCCGAATCAGCGCCAGACTCTGCCGAGGATTGGAAATGGAGTTTCGCTCAAGCGCGGTGGCGGCGGTTGCAACGAGTTTTAGAGTGTCGCGTGGGGGAAGCTTGACCCAGCAGCTAATGGCAAGACAACCTTCGGGCGCCAGATGCTTCAGATATTCCTGCAGTGCCTCAACCGTGTGTAGATAGCTCTCGTTCAAGGCATGGAGCCCGGCTGAAGAGGGGCCGAAGGAACCAAGGACAGGCGCCTGGATCAAATCGAAAAATTCACAGCTGCCGGTGACAAAGCCGCGGGCGTCCCCAACATGCACGTCCACATTCGGATTGGTGAATATTTTGCCGGCAAATTCTCCGAAATCATCGCGAACCAGTCTGATGATCTGCGGATTGAGTTCCACGGCCGTAATATGTTTCACGTTGTGATAAAGGGCCTGCAGGATCCCGGAACCGCCGCCCGCACCCATAATCAGGACATTTGCAGGCCTGCGTATATGATAAGGCAGGGCCGAGGTCATCTGATCAAGATATGCGATCTGTTCATTATCTCCATTGTAATGAGTGATCGCGGCCAGGCTGTTCCCATCTGAGAATATTCTGAGTTGTGGCGGCGGTTCCTTTTCTGCATTGATGCTCAGTCCCGGTGCATACCGCCACGGGATTACCGGGCTTTCCATGACGTTAACAAGTCCGAGCGGGCTTGAACGTGAGGCAATAATCCGGGCGCCTGTTACACGAAGCGCCTGACTCTGGTCTTTGTAAGGAGAGATGACCGGTTTTTTCAGACTGACCGGCAGGAAAGGGAGAATAAGCGCTGCCGTTAAGAATGCCAACATCCATTTTCGCGGTCTGAGGTCCATTTCCCACCATGCCACGGCTGCGGCGGTCAAACCGGCGGACCCCAGCAGCAACAGGGAATCCATGGGAAACTTGATTAAGAGCAGCAGTATAATGCCAAGACTGCCGAAACCCGCTCCGCACAAATCAAAGGAATAGATCCGGGAAATGTTGTTATTAAAGCGGGCAAGCGCAAGTGCAATAGTGTTAGAGGCAAAGAAAAACGGCAAGGCCAGTAGAAGATATATTACGAGAAGAAAAAACGGCTGGTTGAAATCCCATAGGATTTCTTCGGGATTAAACGGTGCATGCCGGGCTGCCAGAAAGCACGCCACAGAAGATAGACCGAACAGCACGATATTACAGATATAGGCAATGTGAAAGCGATCAAGCAGCCAACGTCCGGCAAGGGCGATAAACGTTCCACTGACTCCGTAGCCCAGAAGCGCAAGGCTGATGATCATATATGCGAAATGGTGCCATTGGATGACTGAAAACAGTCTGATCAGGAGAATCTCGTAAGCCAGAGCAACCGCAGACACAAGGGCAATGGAATATTGGGGCGGACTCGCCGGCATGGAGGATGTCATCGTTGACATGAATTATTAATGGCCCCCTGTTAATGGGACGAACATGACCGGAAGCAGTTGTTTTGTAGTGACTTTACCACTGTTGTTTTTTTCAATCAGCACAAGCTGCTGTACCATAAACCGGGTGCCGACCGGGATTATCATGCGGCCGCCGGGCTTAAGCTGACGGATGAGCGGAGGCGGGATATGGCTTGCCGCGGCCGTCACTATTACAGCATCAAAGGGGGCGTGCTCCTCCCAGCCGTAATAACCGTCGCCCTGCCTGACCTCCACATTGTCGTATCCGAGCTTTGCCAGTCGTTTCCGGGCCTGTTCGGCGAGTGGTTTTACGATTTCAATCGTGAATACCGTTTTTACCAGTTTTCCGAGAATCGCAGCCTGGTAGCCTGACCCTGTGCCGATCTCCAACACCTGATCCTCTTTTCCTATATTTAACAGGTCGGTCATTATAGCAACAATATATGGCTGGGAAATTGTCTGTCCGTGGCCAATGGGCAACGGCCGGTTTTCATAAGCAAACCTGCGATAGCTCGCGGGCACGAATTCATGCCTCGGCACAGTGGCCAGGGCCGACATTACTTTCGGGTCAAGGGATTTTCTGTCCAGGCGCCTGGCGGTCTCACGGACATTCTCCTCAATAGCCTGAATCATTTGCCGGCGGGCTTTTGCAAACATGTCATCCGCCCGGGCCTGAAGGCACGGCAGCAGACAGAAAAATATGAAAGTAATAATCGTGAAGATAATAGTTGATCTCATAAGAACACCTGTATTAAATGCCTGGTAGTCAATGACATTTGATTTTATCAATGTCATAGGGGTCTGGAAAGAAATAACTTGGGTAATTCCGATCCGAAATGTGTTGCAGATTTAGTCGGTTTGATATTCACGAAACCGCAAGCGTAGCAGGGCTACGGTGAGGATTTCGGGGATGTCAAACCGACTAAAGGTGTGATACAGTTCGGAAACGGAAAAGCCAAGTTATTTTTTTCCAGACCCTAGGTTCAAGATTCCGGGTTCAAAGGTTCAAGGTCTATTTGAACGGAATAAAGAATGGACAGATTCACAATTTTATTTTACCTTTTTTAGGAGTGCTTTTAACACGTAACCGCTCACCAGGGTTTAAAAAGGTTGAAAATACTCTGCCCTGCGAGACTCCGGATGCAGTGCGGGCGAACTCTTACCTTTTAACTGAGATAATCAACAAATCAAAGATAAAAAAACTCGGCCAATATTGCCGTTGGCACGAATAGCGCCGCAAACATGGGTTCGATAGTAATCAAGGACTCAGAGGTTAATAGCACGCTAATTATAGTGCGTCGCACATGAATTAATACCACCTCGACTCAAGAACACCTTGAAAGTACGAGCATAACGCAATTACATGAATATCATTTCATGTGCTACAAGCTATAACTGGGGCGAGATTGAAGACTCGGCCAATGTTGCTTCCGGCGCCGACAATTATGCCAATTGGGAACAATTGTTATTGATTGAACTGCGCCCTTCGGGCGAGCTGTTGAGCTGTTGAGCTTAACAGCCCGGCAGGGTGTATTTTAAAAAAAGGCAGCGCCTTAAGGTATGCATTCCCAGGCGGAGCCCGGGAACGAGGGGAACCTCTCTGAACGGTTACCAATTTAAAACTTATGAAAAACATCACAAAAGAACTGATAATCGGGAACGGGCTGAAACTTGTTATCGATAAACAGCTTGATAAGGATATTTTTGAGATTCGGCTGACCATTGGGACGGATGAGAAATGTCTGCTCCACTGGGGTGTCTGTTCCGGTCTCAATGAACAGTGGCGGATTTCTCCGGATTCCATTCGGCCTGAAGGAACAAAAGCCTGTGGGCCGGATGCCGTGCAGACGCGCTTTACAAAACGCGGCTTAAGGCTGCGGATACCCGTTTCCCGGGACCGGGACAAATCTTTTTCCCACATTGTCTTTGTCCTGTTTTTCCCTGGCCAGGACCGCTGGGACAACAATAACTCCAAAAATTTTTATATCAGTATCCCAGGGCCGGATGAATCGCTTTTTTCACCTCGTCAAGCCCTTGATGATGAGCTGAAAGGGAAAAAACCCGCCTTTACACAGAGCTACGACCTTCCAGGGCATGGCGAACTTGTTGCCGCGGTTGTCAAAAAAAATCACCTCTTCCGGGTCTACCTGGTTGCAGACATCCCTGGCAGCCTCATCCTTCATTGGGGCATTTCTGTAAAAAACAGATTCGAATGGCGCCTCCCCCTTGAATCACACAGACCTTCAGGAAGCAAAATTGTTGATGAAAAGAGTGTTCAGACACCATTTACGCTTGATCACGGCATGAACAGGCTTTTGATGGAATTTAACGAGCAGGATGCGCCTCTTGGAATACCCTTTGTGGTCCACCGGCCTGACACCGGAGAATGGATCAACTCCGGAAAAGGAAACCTTTTTATTCCGATAAATCTGCCGACACGTGCGGACACTCCTTTTGAAACTCCCGAAATATCTGAAATTGCTGCAGAGATAATCAATGTTGAGACAGGAAAGAATTCATGGACACTTATGCATCGGTTCAACCTCTGTTATGATCTTCTGGACAGGGGGCCACGCGATGCCGGCCTTCTTTCGCTTCTCTTTGTCTGGCTCCGTTTTTCCGCCATAAGGCAGCTTGACTGGCAGCGTAATTTCAACACAAAACCGCGGGAATTAAGCCATGCGCAGAAGCGGTTGACAATAAAACTCGCCTCTGTTTACAGAGACACAAACTCGTTTGCCCGGGATATGGCGCGCCGGATCATCTCCACAGTCGGGAGAGGCGGGGAAGGCGACAAAGGCCAGAGAATACGCGACGACATCCTTAAAATTATGCATGTCCATCACATTAAGGAGGTTACAGGCCATTTTATGGAGGAATGGCACCAAAAAATCCACAACAACGCCACACCCGATGATATTGTTATCTGCGAAGCATACCTCGGATTTTTATACAGCAACGGTGATCTCGACCGGTTTTACAAAATTCTTGAAAACGGTGGAGTTACAAGAGAACGGCTCAAAAATTTCGAAAGGCCGATTGTCACTGATCCTGATTTCAACCCGCATATCAAGGACGGGCTTGCACATGATCTTGAAAACTATCTCAGGCTCTTAAAATCGATCCATTCGGCAACGGATCTTTTAAGCGCCCTTGAATCATGCGGTCACTGCCTGGATGAACAGGTAAAGGAGCAGGTAGCGTTTATTTATCATTCCAGGGATGATCACGGGATTTCACTGGTTTACAGGGTGGGCCGAATAACCCAGGCGCGCCGGACGATAATCGGGCTCTTGGGGTGGTTTTCCGCTGAGTATTGCATCCGGGACATAATATACCTTGACCTGGCGCTGGAAGAATTTCTGCGGGTCGCTGTGGAGCAAAAATTTCATAAGGAGATGGACAGGGACCAACTCAGGGAATTGATCGGAATGATTGCCGAAAATTTGAGTTTCTCCTGCAACTGCCCTGAACTTTCAAAATGCGCAAGCCACTGGCAGCGGCTGAAAATGCTTTCCGGCCGCGATCAAAAGTGGTCGCTTCAGGCAATATCAGTCCTTGAAAGAATGACCCACAATCTCGGGGCCTTTATTGACGAATGCGACCGGCTTTTGCAGTCAAAGGCCGAATATTTAGGCCTGGCATTTAACGCTGATTCATGGGCCGTCGGCCTTTTTACCCAGGAAATTATCCGCGGCAGCCTGGCCTTTCTCTTATCAGGACTCCTTCGCCGCATGGATCCGATTCTTAGAAAAGGCGCTGATCTCGGGGACTGGCGGGTGATCAGCCGCAGCGAGACCGCGGGCCGGGTGGAAATCAAGCCCCTGGCCTCTATTCAGGATAAAAAATTCGACCCGCCGGCCCTGATAATCACGGATACTGTTTCAGGTGACGAGGAGATCCCTGATGGTGTAATCGGTGTTATCACACCGGCCGGTGTGGATATTCTGTCCCATGTTTCGGTGCGGGCAAGAAATGTCGGGGTTTTGTTTGCGACCTGTTTCAGCACGGAAATTATTGATGAACTGAAATCTTTTAAAGGACGCACACTGAATTTCAGTATAGATGGTTCCGGAAATATAACATTTGAAGAAGTCCGAGAAAAAAAGGGCGCAAAAAAGAGATCTGTAAAGGAAACCGCCCCGACCCAGGTCAAGTTCCGACGCGTTAAGTTTACGAAATATGCCATTCCCCCGCGTAATTTCAACGTGACGAATGTGGGCGGCAAATCCAACCACCTGATCGATCTTAAGGCCCGGCTGCCGGACTGGATATACGTACCCCGTTCCATTGCAATTCCATTTTGTACCTGCGAAAAAATTCTGGACAACACCCTTAATGCAGAGATCAAAAAACAGTACACATCCCTTTCCAAACAGGTTGCCAAAAAACCGTCGGAGACACTGCCAAAGCTGAAAAGCGCAATTATGGCTCTAGCCGGCACGAATCCATTAAAAACCAACCTTCGAGAAATCATGAAGTTTGAAAAAATGGAATGGCCGGAAAACTGGGACCGTCTCTGGGAGTGCATAAAAAGCGTCTGGGCGTCTAAATGGAATGAAAGGGCATACTGGAGCCGTAAAAAATGGCGGATAAAACACAACGCCATCCGGATGGCGGTATTGATACAAGAGGTGATTGACGCGGAATATGCATTTGTGATCCACACGGCCAATCCGTTTACAGGCAACCGGAATGAGCTGTACGCCGAGGTAGTGGTAGGATTGGGCGATATACTCTGCAGCGGCAACTACCCCGGCCGCGCGTTCAGTTTCACGTGCCGCAAGGCAAAAAAATTAACCCCCAAGGTAATAACCTATCCCAGCAAAGGTGTTGCATTAAGAGCCAAAGGTCTGATCATCCGTTCGGATTCCAATGGCGAGGACTTAACGGATTATTCCGGCGCAGGCATATACGACAGCATGTTCCTTGACCCGATAAAGGAGGAAATACTCGACTACACCAACAGTCCCCTTTTATGGGATGACGGTTTCAGCAAAAAATTCCTGCGCACAATCACAAAGCTGGGCATGAAAATCGAAGAGATCATGGGCGCCCCCCAGGACATCGAGGGCGCTTATTCAAACGGCGAATTTTATGTTGTGCAGACCCGTCCCCAGGTTGGAATTATGAATTATGAATTATGAATGGGGACAAGCGGTCGTCAGGCAACTTGCCGATTACATTCGAAAGACCGATCAGAACAGCAAGGGGTTTTCCCCCCAGAACCTATGGCGCATAAAACAATTTTATGAAACCTACGGGGAGCGGGAAAAACTCTCACCACTGGTGAGAGAATTACATGGTACAACAATCTCCTCATTTTAGTACCTTAGTGGTCATTTTCTTGTTTTTTATACCCCTCAGGGGGGTACTGAAAATAGTCCAGGACCTTTAAAAATTCCAGTTTATCTGGGTTAGGCAAAACGAAAAGTGGGCGAACCCTTATTCAAAGATCGGCCTTTCCGGAATTGTCTGGCGGCAATATTACAGAGAAACCAGGCATCTCCATGCTGAGAAAACACGCATCTTCGCATATCTATTCCTGTCGGTCTTGATCACATAGACATTGTCCGTCATCTCAAACATCTTATCAGGTGACTGTTCCCCGTGCCAGTTGTCGCCCACAGGATACGAAGAGATAAGTTCCAGCGAATGGCCAGCCATCCAACGCGCCATGCACACCCAGAACCAGTCCCATATCCGTATCCGCCGGCTTTTTTTCATTCATTAATTCACTTACGCGGGCCTTTTGTATCTCCTGCATTAAGGGATGATCTTCAACAGCGCTTCCCAGAAATACCTCAAGATCGGAAAGATCGGGTTTCCCTTCCTCGATTTTGCTCAGATTCCACTCTCCGGAAAGGATACCTTTGTTAATAACGACCCAGTCTCCTTCCTTTTTCAGAATCCGGGATTATGAGTTTAAGGTCTTCGGGAGGGATATCAGGCTCCAGGTAGGTATCGATATCATCACTCAATTTACCATTAATTAAGTTTAACTAACTTATATAGTTCCGTGAAATAAAATTCTAGCAACCTATTTAATTTTGTTTGGTTAACGCTTAAAGCTATAAAATTAGCGGTCAAGGCTAAACAAAAAATAAATGGTCTTTTTTATTGACATCTATTTGAACTTAGGGCTCGGTCGAAAACAACTTGTTTCCGCCTTTAAAAAAAAATCTTGACATATAAATTTCCAGTTGTTAGAAATTACTAAACTAATTAGAGATATCGATCTCCAGGCGGGATGTCTTACGGTTCCCTGAGGCTCAGGTAAAAGTGAAGGCGTAACTCAACGTTAAATGACGAATAGAGTTCCGCCTTTTTTTTGGTAAATATTCGGCTTGATGCCGGAAGATAGCTGGAACCACCAAATCAATCAACAACTTGAGGACTTGCTGAACAAGATGAATATCCAGGACACAAATATAACCCCGTTTTCTTATTATTATATTAAGAGGGTCAATCAAAATTGGGAGTTTGATTTTGCAAAATGGTGGGACCCACAGAGCTTCAACTGGACCTATAGCGGTTTCCTGGCAAGATATTGCAGCAAGTATTTTGAGATATGGTGGGATCCACAGAGTTTCAACTGGCGGTCGTGCGCCGCCCTGACGCGCCATTGCCGGCGACATTTCACAACATGGTGGGACCCGGAAAAATTTGACTGGAACACAAAGGCCGTAAAATTGTTAATAAAAAATTACAGCGCTTTTCTTAATACATGGTGGGACCCTCTCAGGTTCCCGTGGAAAACCCATGCGGGATACCTTATCAAAAAACTACCCGATCAATTTGAAACATGGTGGAACGAAGAAAAATTTCCATGGGGCGCAACGCATTGCAATATGCCTGTTGAACATATGCTCGTCAAATACTGCGGAAAGCATTTTCCTGCCTGGTATTATTCCGAGCGCTTTCATTTGTCGGAACCAATATGCGACTTGCTGAAAGCGGAATGCGGCGATTTCAAGGATCAATGGGCAAAGGATTATTTTTTATACAGGCTTTCAAAATAGAATCATGAACAAATTTCAAAATGAACAAAACATAATTGATCGGGTTGTTTCAGGGCTTCTGCGTGATCCGAACGGACTTCCAATCGGACTTGAGCTGCTGAACAAAGATATTATTTTTCTTGATTTACCCGAGGATATCCCCGCCTTTAAAACCAAGGATACAGTTTATTTAAACAGAACAAGCCGGTTCATAAAGACCAGGGACTTTGAAGAGTCCGTCACCTTTCTCATGCTGCATGAAGCCTTGCACACGCTTTGTTTTCACGACCGCAGGCTCAAATCCAAAGATCCCGCGCTATGGGGAATGGCTACCGATTATATGGTAGACGCATTTATTGTTTATTTAAGAGACTTTCTGAGCAAGGAACTTGTCAAATACGATCCTTGCCGGATTTTTACGGGCAAGGACCCCTTTCTTTACGACCCTCAATACAGGGGCATGCTTGAAGAAGACATTTACGAAGACCTGAACAAGACATCCGAAGTGATCTCAAGGGTGACAAAAGAGATGCTGACGGATGTTGATGAAAAGCAGCAAAAAAGCAAACAAGATCTCGAGGGCATGCCAAGACTGATTCTATCAAATATCAGCCGCAATAAAGACCGGATTCAGCGAAGCGATGTAGAGGTTTTGCCTAATACCGGAGGGGGCAAATCAGACAAACAGGGCCAATTTCCTGACAAAAATAAAAGTGAAGAAAAAGGCATAAAAAGAAAAGCTGACCAAAAATCTCCTCTGACGCCCCAATTGAACCAGGATGATGACAAACCGGAGATACAGGCGGACAAACATACCAGCCTTGCAAAAAGTATGTTTGAGATAATTATTAAAGGTCACGGCACAACGGAGTCAAAGCGCTTTCTGGAACTGATGTCCGGTGTTAAGATAGACTGGAAACTCATCCTTAAAGATTCATTGAACAGGGCGTTGGACAGATCGGCTGAACTTACATGGGGTAAGCCGAGGCTCGCATGGCTTGTCAACAACGATGCTTTGCCGTATCTGCCGGATTATGCGGATGAGCCGAAACGCGGAATTTTAGTTGTCAGCATTGATGAATCAGCGTCAGTCTCCGACCGCAACGTATCCATGGCTATAGATATAGTCTGCCAGTCAAAAGAGAGATATAAAAAGGTTTTTGTCATCAAGCACGATATAGATGTCAACTGGACAGGAGAATATGAAACTATAGGAAATGACGACATAAAAGAGCTGATAAAAAGAAAACACTGCGGCGGCACATCGCACAAAAACGTCTTTAAGACAATAATGCGTTATGCAAAGGCGGGAGAGGGGAATTTTATTTCCGCATACATAGGAATCACTGATATGGAATCGGACATATTCCAGGCCCAGGACCTGCTTCCTCTCTGGCTGCCGAGAATATACCTTGCCTGCGGCAGAAAACTCCCGGAAGGGATCATCGGAAAAATCATAAATTTTATGTAATTGTTCACAATTTATTTTTAGGCGAACCATTAAGGAGATGAAATGGAAACAAGTTTAAACATGAACAAAGTGGTCGATTTTGTTACACGCTGTGTTTCGCTGCAGATCAGCTCAAATCGAAACGGAAATCTCACTTCCATACCGTGGTTGTCAGGTCAGCCCGGCATAGGCAAATCAGAGGTTATCCGCCAGATATGCCGTGACAAGGGCTGGGGACTGAGAGTGGTGTATCTGGCCACGATCATGCTGGAACAGATTACAGGACTGCCGGCAGTGGGAAAGGACAAAGACAAAAAACAAAACCAAAACAAAAAATCTGAATTCATAAGGTGGTCAAGGCCTGAGATCTTTAACTTTGAAAAGCTCCAAGTTGCGCCGAAAAATAGCGAATCTCCGATTGTAATGCTGTTAGACGACGCGCATTTGTGCAACCGCCAGATCCAGGCCTATCTGTTTCAGCTTTTGACATACAGATCGATTCATGATCATAGGCTGCCGGACAACGTTGCGCTTATTCTGGCCGGAAACAGAGGAAAGGATAAGGCAGGTTTTCAGGAGATTCTGGCACCTGTTGCAAACCGTATATTTTTTATTAATCTTCATGCCGATCTTGCTCAGTGGATGGAGTGTTTTGCAATAAAAAACAATATCAGAAGCGAAATTATTTCCTTTTTGCAGCATTACCCGGAATATCTTGTGGGAAAACCAATGGAATCGGCCGCCTGGGCATCCCCAAGATCCTGGACATACGCAT
>JAYEGR010000076.1:0-12955 GCA_034659175.1 Thermodesulfobacteriota bacterium
TTCGATCAAGTAACCACTTTTAAAACCGCAGGCATAGCCGGGCTACGTTGAGGATTTTAAAAGTGGTTACTTGATCGAAGATGGCCTGAAGATGGGATGGGAGATGGGTAAGTTATTTATTTCCACATCCCTAAAACGTCGGTTGAATGTTTTTTACAAAACAGACCATTTTTTGTTTGACACTGTTCGATGCCCATTGTAAGCAAATTCTTATGTTTATGAAAATGAAATTCCATCTGTTGCTTGCCTCAATATTCGTATGCCTTCCGGCGTTTTTCCTTTCTGCCGGTTCGGTTAGCGCGGATAATGTGCGTAAGCCTGTCTGGGCCGGCATTTTTTATCCATCATCCGGTTCCGAGTTGAAACAGACCATTGACCGGCTCACCGACAAGGCTGAAAAAACCAAAATCCGGATCCCTGACGACAAATATCTTAAGGCCGTCATCATGCCTCACGCCGGATATGTCTATTCAGGATGGACCGCTGCACATGTATCTCTGGTATTAAAGGAAAACCAATTCAGCAAGGTGATCCTGATGGGCCCTGATCACCGTGTCGGCTTTAAAAACGGCGCGATAAGCGATGCGGAGTCGTTTGAAACGCCGCTCGGGCTTATCACTCTTCACGACGATGCGGCAGGGTTGCTCAGAGGGTCGGAATTATTTCGAACTATCCCGGCATCTGACAAACGTGAACATTCACTTGAAGTTGTCCTGCCGTTTTTACAGCGATATCTCAAAAAATTCAACCTGGTTCCCATTGTTTTCGGCCCTGGGAATATTTCTCGATACACAAAACAAATTATTCCGCTGCTTGACAATGAGACGCTGCTTGCAGCAAGCTCGGATCTTTCACACTTTCTTCCCTATTCAGAGGCAGTGGACAAAGATAAAGAAACAATCAATATGATTTTGAATCTGGAATCTGATAAACTCATTAAAGATGGAAGCAGGGCCTGCGGCCTTGCACCTATACTGATAATAGTCGACATCGCACGCCGAAACGGCTGGAAGCCGGTTTTGTTACATTATTCGAACAGCGGAGACACTGCAGGAGATCGTTCAAGAGTGGTCGGTTATGCGGCCATAGCCTTTTTCGGAGACTCATCAATGCAAAAAAATAATGATTCCGTCCGCAAAATCAGTCAGCAGCAGGGGCAGACGCTTATAAAACTGGCAAGAAAGACAATTATGAACAAGCTGGGGAAAAAGCTGCCTGAAAAAGAGGCCGCCTCTCTGGCGGACGCCCTCAAAGATAATAACTTTTTGAATCGATCCGGGACATTTGTCACACTCAAAATTAAGGGCGGGCTGCGCGGCTGCATTGGGAACCTGTCTTCGTCAGAGACAATTTTAAACGGAATCAAAAGCAATGCTTTAAACGCGGCGTTTCATGACTACCGATTCTCCCCCCTGACACTTGAAGAACTTGATGACGTGGAGATCGAGATCAGCGTCTTAACCGTGCCTCAACCCCTTGAATACAGTAACGGTGCAGACCTGATCTCATTATTGCGTGTGAATGTTGACGGAGTTATTATCCGCAAGGGATCTTCAAGTGCGACATTTCTGCCGCAGGTCTGGGATAATTTTCCCGAACCGAAAATATTTCTGTCATATCTGTGCCAAAAGGCCGGTCTGCCCATCGATGCCTGGAGTACCGGCAAACTCGAAGTATCAACCTATCAGGTAGAGAAATTCAAAGAAAAATAATCCGGTATGGCTGAAAGGGTGAAGGGTGAAAAATGTCCATGCCATAGCCTGGGTCGTCATTGCTACCGGCATCTCGTCCATTGTGACGCAATTGCTGGTAATCCGTGAACTCCTGACACAGTTTTCAGGAAATGAATTCGTAATCGCATTGACCCTTTTTAACTGGCTGGTCCTGGGCGGGATCGGAACCGGGCTTTCACATTTTGTCACGCGGTTTCGCAAAAAGGCCGGCATACGTCTGCTCGGCCTGCTCTCCTTCCTGCTGGCAGCTCTCCCTGTGATCCAGATTCTGGCAATCCGTATGCTAAGGGATGACCTGTTCATCCACGGCGCCTCAGTCGGTTTTTATCCTACCCTTGCATTTACATTTTTTTCCATTGCCCCCTACTGCTTATTGGTCGGCTTTGTCCTGCCATACAGCCTGTTTGCGCTCAGGTCCGAGTTTCCGAACTATCCCGGGGCGCGCGTCTACATCCTTGACAATATCGGCGATGTGTCCGGCGGGGCGCTTTTTTCATTTGCACTGGTTTTCCTGGTTTCTCCGTTAAAGGCCGTATTTGTTTCAAGTCTGCCCTTGCTGATATCAGCATGGTTCCTGTTTCCAACGCAACGTCGGTATTCACCATTCATACTTTTTTGCGCGCTGCTTACACTTTCAACCCTTGTTGCAGGAATCTATTTTGAGACCGATTCATTAAAGCCGCGTGAGGGTAAACTGGTCTATTACCATGACTCCCGTTACAACCGCATTACTGTTCACCAGGATATGGAACAGTACACCCTGTTTACCGACGGCACACCCGTGTTCAGCAACCAGAACCCGGCAATGGCCGAAGAGACGGTCCACTATTCCTTGTCCCAGTTGGAAAATGTGCAGGATGTCCTCCTGATCTCCGCACAGGGAGGAATGATGAACGAGGTGGAAAAATACAGCCCAAAAACAGTTGATTACGTGGAACTGGACCCTGAAATCACCACTGTCCAGTTTAAATTCGGACTCTTAAAAAGGATTCCCGGATTAAACCTGATTCACAAGGATGGACGCGCTTATCTGACGGAAACCGATAAAACATATGACGCCATAATTGTAAACCTGCCGGAACCGGAGACGTTTCAGGTCAACCGGTTCTACACAGACAGATTTTTTGGACTGGTAAAAGAGCGTCTCGCTCCGCACGGTATTTACAGCTTTTCAATGCAGGGATTTGACAACTACCTTGCGGAACCTCAACGCCGAAAGCTTTCCTCCCTGTACAACACTGTAAAAAAATACTTTGCAAACGTACTGCTGCTGCCCGGCCAAAAGGTCTTTTTTCTATGCAGCGACCAGCCGCTGACAACCGACATCCCGCATATTCTTGATATAAAAAATATTGAAACAAACTACATCAGCTATTTTTTTGAGGGTAATATAACCAGTGAAAGGATCAAATACTTAAATGATCTCATAGACCCGACCGTGCCCGAAAACCTGGACAACTCCCCGCGGCTGATGAGACTGATGTTTTCCCAGTGGTTTACCAAATTTTCCACCTCTCCGACAGGCTTCATGATTGTCCTTGCAGTGCTGTGCCTTATCTACATGGTCCGCATTTCCAGGGAGGAATTTGTGCTCTTTTCAACCGGATGTATGACCATGGGCTGCGAAATCCTGGTTATATTCGCGTTTCAGATTTTTTTCGGGTATGTTTATCTTCAAATCGGCATCATTGTAACTCTCTTCCTGGCAGGACTGCTGCCCGGCGCCTGGTTTGCAAGCAGGCTGCGCCATGCCGGGGCTAAAACCCTGGCCCTGACCGATATCTTCCTGATTATCATGATGGGACTGCTGATTCTGGGTCTATTAAAGTGTGGAGACCGGCTGCCTGTTGAATCTTTCCTGATTTTCGGGTTCCTTGTCTCGCTGGCCTGCGGTTTTCAGTTTCCTGTGGCGCTTCACTTGAGAGGGGGCGACAATCCCGCGGCAACGCGCGTTTTTTCAGCCGATCTTATAGGCGCTGCATTCGGAACCCTGGTGACCAGCATTGTCCTGATCCCCTATCTAGGGATCGTGTGGGCCGCGGCCGGGCTGATCGGCCTTAAACTTGTAAGTCTTGCCGTAATAGGTCTAACTCATGAAAAAAATTAATAGACGCCGGTTTATTATGTGCAGCGCGGCCCTGCTTTCAACCTCCATGCCGGCTTATGCGCTTTGGCCGTTTTCAGATGAAAAAAATGAGCCGGCCGGATCTACCGACATAACCGGGAAAATTTTTAAAGGAGATGCGCCGAAAAAACCATGGAAATGGTCACACGAGGGATTTCTTTATGAAAAGCTGTCCGGCAATAGGGTGATTTGCGGCATCTGCCCGCACAAATGCATACTCGCGCCTGGAGATAGAAGCATCTGCCGGTCCAAGGTCAATATTGACGGTACCCTGTACAGCCTGGCTTACGGAAATCCGTGTTCCATAAATGTTGATCCAATAGAAAAAAAACCCCTCTACCATTTCAAACCAAGGTCAAGGGCCTTTTCCCTGGCCGCCGCTGGATGCAACTTTCGCTGTCTGAACTGCCAGAACTGGGAAATCTCTCAGGTCAGGCCCCATGAAGTCCGTCATTACGACATGTTTCCG
Source organism: Thermodesulfobacteriota bacterium (assembly GCA_034659175.1). Taxonomy (GTDB): domain Bacteria; phylum Desulfobacterota; class Desulfobulbia; order Desulfobulbales; family DAOVYS01; genus DAOVYS01. Next base: position 4,328 of record JAYEGR010000076.1, read on the forward strand.
CCGGACGTGATCAAGAAGGCCAGGCAGGCCAAGGCAATCTCAATCGCCTATACCTATTCCGAGGCAACTACATATTTTGAATACATGATCGACATTGCAAGGCTTGCAAGGGAGCAGGGGCTGCACAATCTGTGGATATCAAACGGCTATATAAACAGGAAACCTTTGCTTGAATTATGCAAGGTACTGGACGCGGCAAATGTAAACCTGAAGGCACAGAGTGACGCAATTTATCGAAAACTCTGCGGAGGGAGGCTGGAACCGGTATTAAACACTTTCAGAACCCTGCACGAAAAGGGAATACATTTTGAAATGACAAACCTGGTTGTGCCGGGATATGTTGATGATCCGGATCTTGTAAAGAGAATGTGCGCCTGGATACTCAAGGATCTTGGTCCTGACTATCCCCTCCACTTCCTGCGATTTTTCACTCAATACAAGCTGGACCGGCTGCCGCCCACACCCATCTCGACCCTGGTCCGATTTCGAGAACTGGCCATGCGGGAGGGAATTCGGTACGTATATACCGGGAATATCCCTGTCCATGAGGGAAATAACACATACTGCCATAACTGTAAAAAGCTTCTCATCGAGCGGAGGGGATATCATATAACAACCAACAACATGACAGGGAATCAATGTACATTCTGCAAGACCGTGATCCCGGGAGTTTGGAATGATGAATTATGAATGATGAAAAGGGGTGGAGGGAAACATCACAAGAATATAACTGATGGGGGTTTATGATGAAGAGATTTGAGCAATTCAGTAACAGGACAGTCAATCTGGAAAACATCAAAAACAGCGGCCGACTGGCTGAGTTTGGTATTACGTGCAGGTACATGCCGGATCCGCCCGAGGATTATGATGAATTTGAATTCGGGACCGATTATAAGGGCAAACAGGATATTGGAATAATGGTGACCATAGAATTAATGCAGATCAAACGGCTCAGGTTTGGGCTCATTGATCCGGACGACCCGGATATTGTCAGACCGATTGGCGATGCCCTGGACGGATTTCTGGATCAAAAAGCCGACATACTCCTGGACTTCTTTAATTTCATCACCCAGTGATTTTTGAATCAGGGTTTGGTAAATAGGTGGCGCCTCTGAACGGTTACTGTTAGCCAGGCTGATTACCAGGGAGCAGTGAGAATATCAGGGACAAGAAAAGCCATAGTCGGCATATTGATCGCGATCGCAATACTCCTTGTCGGCACAATGGGATATATGTTGTTGGAAGGGTGGAATTGTTTCGATGCCCTTTATATGACGGTTATTACCCTGATTACAGTGGGATATGGTGAAACACACGAACTCAGTCCGACAGGCAAGGCCTTTACCTTGATATTGATTTTGGTGGGGGCGGGTGTTATTTTTTATATCATCGGTATGATTGCCGAGTTCGTGGTTGAGGGTCAAATCAGAGAAGTATTGGGAAGGCATAAATTGGAAAAATAGATTAAAAAGTTAAAGGATCACTATATTATTTGTGGATATGGGCGGGTCGGTCAAACCGTATGTGATATTTTTTCTTCAAAGTCCTTGAAAATGGTTGTCATAGATAAGGATTCAGACAGGATTGAACAATTGCGGAAAAACGCTTTATTGTATGTTGAAGGCGAGGCCACCAATGAAGATTCCCTGATAGAAGCCGGTATTGAGCGGGCCATGACACTTGTTAGCGCCCTGGGGAGTGATGTGGACAATCTTTATGTAACCTTAAGTGCACGAGGGCTTAATTCCGGGCTGTTTATTGTCGCAAGATCGGGCAGTATCGGCTCGGGCAGGAAACTTCTGCGTGCCGGTGCCGACAAGGTGGTTTCTCCCTATCGCATAGGCGCCCGCCGTATGGCCAGGATGATACTTCATCCTACCACAACCGATTTTTTGGAATTGTTAAGAAATGAGAGAATGAATAATTTCCAGCTAGAGGAGATCCCTGTCGGCAGTTCTTCCGGTTTGATAGGTATTTCATTAGAAAATTTAGGCATACGCCGGAATTTCAAGCTGAATATTGTAGCTATTAAAAAAAAAGGCTGAGGGGAATATACTGTTTAATCCTTCTTCAAAGGATATAGTTGAGTCAGGAGATACTCTGATAGCCATCGGTGCGGATAATAATATAGCAAAGCTGGAAAGACTTTTAAATCCTTAGGGATGGGGACGAAACAACTTCTCCATCTATGCATCTCACCTGCAGGCTATCTGCGGAGTCTGCGCTTAGGGTTCGCCCCAAAATAAATTTACATTTTCAGGTGTTGAGGCGCCCGCATGGCAAGGCGCGAGGCGGGCGAATAGCAGGGCGGCTATTTAACCGACGAGCAACGCAGCCACGCGGGAAAGAGTAAAGGAAACAGGCGAATAATTATGAGTATAGTTATGACAAAATATGTGTTGGCAAACTGGAAGGCCCATAAAACCATGTCCGAAGCTGAGGCATGGCTTGAAAAATTCTGTCAGTTGTATAGACCCCATCCGAAGGTAGAAGTGATAATCGCCCCACCGGCATTATACCTTGTCCCCATGCGGCAGAAATTACAGAAATATAAAATTGCCCATCTAGCCTTGGCAGCCCAAAATCTGTCGCCATTCCCCCCAGGCGCCTATACAGGGGAGATGGCCGCTGAAATGGTACGAAACCTGGTTGAGTTTGCTATTCTCGGTCATTCGGAGCGTCGGCGTTATTTCCATGAAACAAACCAGGATGTTGCTAACAAAGTCAGCGAGGCTAAGGCCGCCGATATTAAGCCAATAGTCTGTGTCGACCAACCATATGCAAGGTCTCAGATGGCGGCCCTGCACGAAGAGTATCTTGACGATTTGATTATCGGCTACGGACCAGTTGAGGCCATTGGTATTGATATTCCTCAATCTCTTGAAAAAACAAAGGAGGAGATAGATAAGATCCGGATAATCGCACCTGATAAACCTATTCTTTATGGCGGATCAATTAATAAGGAAAACGCCGGCGATTACCTGAAAATTGCGGGTGTGGTCGGGTTAATGGTAGGGACGGCAAGCCTGGATCCGGAGGAATTTGCACTCATTTGCGAGACGGCATCTCTGACATAAAAATTACCGGCAATCGTTCACAGGCGCTAAACATAAAAAATGGCTTTTAAAGCATTGGTTAATAGACTATTATTTTAACTGGAATCATCAAGTTTGTCGGTCTCTTAATAAGGTATAAGTACCTTAGAAAATAAACTCTCGGATTGAAAATTGTAAGCATCTAATAAACAGCCTGAAAATGAAAAAATATTTTATCCTGGATACTAATGTACTGCTTCACAACTCTGAATCGCTTACATCTTTTGCGGACAATATTATTGTTTTACCTATGACGGTTGTTGAAGAGCTGGACAAATTCAAGTCCCGTAACGATGAGCTGGGTAGAAATGCGAGAATGGTGATTCGCAACCTGGATACCCTCAGAAGACAGGGGAGTCTGCGTGATGGTGTGGAAATGGAAAACCACGGGCTTCTTAAAATAGTGATTGAAAAAGACCTTGAGACTGATTCCGGCTTGGATATGAGCTTGGCTGATAACAGGATTCTGGCGGTTGCCGACGCTTTTTTCAAAAAAGGGGAAAAGGTAATTTTCGTATCTAAGGATATTAATGCAAGGCTGAAGGCGGATGCCCTTGGGATCGGGGTTCAGGATTTTGAGAAACAAAAAATCAATTTTGATGAACTTTTCTGCGGTTACAGGGAGATGCAGGTCCCTGGTTCAGTGGTTGAGGATTTTTATCAGAACAAGGAAATGATATTAGAGGAGACCGGTATAGTCCCCAATGAATTTGTCCTGCTTGTAAGTGAAGAGAATAAAAAGCATACAGCCCTTGCCAGGACAAACAAAGACGGCATCCTTGTCCCTTTAAACAATCATTATGAAAGCGCGTGGCACATACGTTCAAAAAGCAAGGAACAGCGTATGGCGCTTGAATTGCTTCTGGATCCCGCGGTTCAGTTGGTTACCCTTATCGGACAGGCCGGCACTGGAAAGACTCTTCTTGCGCTGGCTGCCGGACTGGAACAGGTTGTCGGCGGAAACAAATATGACAGTATCCTGGTTTCGCGTCCTATTATTCCGCTTGGAAAGGACATGGGTTACATGCCGGGGGATAAGGATCAGAAACTCTCACACTGGATGCAGCCGATTTTTGACAATCTTACATTTCTGATGGGAGGAGGCAGGAATGATAAGGCGAATGAGGAGTCGATTCGTCAGAAGATTGAAAAGCTGCTGAATAACAATATTGTGGAAATGGAGGCATTGACCTATATCCGGGGCCGGTCCATTCCAAATCAGTACGTAATTGTTGACGAAGCGCAGAATCTGACCCCGCATGAGGTAAAGACCATTATCAGCCGCGCAGGGGAAGGAACCAAGATGATCCTGACCGGTGATCCATGCCAGATTGATAATCCGTACCTTGACTCTTCAAGTAACGGCCTTACATACAGCGTGGAACGACTGAAGGAACTCCCGATTCACGGTCATATAACGTTGAGAAAGAGCGAACGCAGCATTTTGGCCGCAGCAGCGGCAGACTACCTGTAAGCATATAGACTTTTGGAGGGTTTTAAGTGGAATTTGAACCTAAATGGATTGCCTGGGAAATCACCAGGCGGTGTAATCTGAAATGTGTTCACTGCCGTTCCTCCTCGGAATTTGCAGTCAAGGATCACCCTGATTTTTCGCATGAGGAAGGGCTGAGGATAATTGATGACATCTCTTCCTATGCATCTCCTGTAGTGGTTTTGTCCGGCGGCGAACCCTTGCTCCGTGAAGATGTGTTTGATCTTGCAAAGTATGGCGCCGGCAAGGGACTCCGCATGTGCCTGGCTACAAACGGCACCCTGGTGACCGAAGAGACATGCATGAAGATCAAAGACGCCGGGATTATGATGGTGTCCATGAGCCTTGACGGGGCCACGCCTGAAGTGCATGATGATTTCCGGAATCAGCCCGGTGCATTTAACGGAACCCTTAATGCCGCCTCATTATTTAAAAAACACGATATCTCTTTTTTGATTAATTCTTCGTTTACAAAACGGAATGAGACGGAGATTCCAAAGATATACAGACTGGCAAAGGAGATTGGGGCAACGGCCTGGTACCTGTTCATGATCGTGCCCACAGGGCGTGGTGAGGATATCATGGACGAACTCATTGCCAAGGAGAGCTATGAGGAGATCCTAAAATGGCATTATGAGATGGAAAAGGAGGAGCATGACCTCCTGGTCCGGCCCACATGCGCGCCTCAGTATTATCGGATTGTACTTCAGAAGGCAAAGGAAACAGGGGAAAAATTCAAGCGGAGAAGTTTGCAGTTTTCAACCGGCGGTTCCAAGGGATGCCTGGCCGGCCAGTTGATCTGTCTGATCAATGTAGACGGAGACGTGCTGCCCTGCAGTTATTTCCCAAAGTCTGGCGGGAATATCAGAGAGAAGTCCTTTAAAGATATCTGGGAGAATTCGACCCTTTTCAAGGAACTGCGGGATTTTAAATTGTACAAGGGGCGTTGCGGCGTTTGTGAATACGTAAATGTCTGCGGCGGCTGCCGGGCAAGGGCCTATGCAATTACAGGGGATTACCTGGCGGAAGAACCGTTCTGTGCTTATATTCCGGCAAAATACAAACCGGAATAGTTGATAACGGCGTTGCGGGATGGCTGACAGCCTTCAACCTTCAACCTTCAGCCTTCAACCTTCAACCTTTAGCCTTCAACCTTCAACCTAAATACCTAAACACCTAAAAGGTCGGATATGAATACAACATTTCTCAAGGCATGCAGGGGGGAAGAGGTCTCTTACACGCCGGTATGGATAATGAGACAGGCAGGGAGATACCTGCCGGATTACCATAAAGTGCGGAAAAATGTATCCTTTCTTACACTGTGCAAAAGCCCGGAACTTGCCGCCGAGGTTACTATTCAGCCTGTTGATATCATAGGTGTTGACGCGGCGATTCTGTTTTCGGACATTCTTGTTCCGCTTGAGGCCATGGGGCTTGAGCTGGGGTTCAGGGAAAAACAGGGACCGGTTTTTCCATCCCCGGTCCGCGATAAGAGGGCTGTTGACCGACTCGTGATTCCAGACCCGGAAGAAAAGCTGGGGTTTGTCATGGAAACGATTCGCATTCTACGAAGGGAATTGGAAAACAAGGTGCCGTTGATCGGTTTTTCCGGTGCGCCGTTCACACTTGCCACTTACGTTATTGAGGGAGGTTCTTCCAAGAATTTTTTCCTGACAAAGAAAATGATGTTTTCCGCGCCCGACCTTTACGCGGAGCTGTTGACCAAGATCACGGACTGTACTATCAGTTATTTAAAGGCCCAGGCCGCAGCCGGTGCTCAGGCGCTTCAGATTTTTGATTCCTGGGCCGGAGCGCTTGCGCCGTGTGATTATGAATTGTTTGCCCTGCCGTACGTGCAGCGGATCATCAGAGAGATCAAGGACACCGGGGTTCCGATAATCTATTTTGCCAACAACGGCGCCACCCTGCTTGATCTTGTAAAGACAACCGGCGCAGATGTGTATGGTCTGGATTGGCGCATCAATCTTGACGATGCCGTAAAGCGTCTTGGCCCTGATTGCTCCGTGCAGGGCAACCTTGATCCCTGCGCACTCCTTTTGCCGCCTGATAAGCTTGAAAAGAGGGTGGCCGGGATTCTTGAACAGGCAAAGGGCGCGCGTGGTCATATTTTTAATCTGGGGCACGGAATTCTTCCCGAAACCCCGCCCGAGAATGCCGAATATATGGTGAAAACCGTTCACAGGTTAACCAAGTGATACCTTCAGTAGCAGAGTGTTTCCAGCTTATGGACAAATACGAGATGCTGGAAAATATCAGGGCCCACACCATTGTCGTTGCCAGAATCGCTGAATTAATCGGCAAACGGATGCAGGATGCAGGCATGAATATCTCCATTGATGTTATGATTGCCGGGGCGTTGATGCATGACATCGGTAAAACACCCTGCCTCAACACCAAAGAGCGGCACGATTTAAAGGGAAAGGAGATCTGCTTAGAGCACGGTTTTGATGAGATTGCAGTTATAGTGGGAGAGCACGTCTGTTTGAAAAACGGCGTGCCTGCCACAGGTCTTACAGAAAAGGAACTGGTTTTTTATTCGGACAAGAGGGTGAATCACGACAAGGTTGTCCCTCTTGAGGAACGTTTGGCATATGTGCTTAAACGGTATGGGCAGAGTGACGAGTATCGCCTTCACCTTATTCGGGAAAATTTCGAGATTTGCCGGGCCGTCGAGAACCGGGTGTTTGAACACCTGGATATGGCGCCTGATGATCTCGCCGAAATGATAGAGCAATTTCCTTCATTGACTTTTTTGAGATTATAACAAATGAGTATTTCTACGCAAAGCCGGGGAATAGAACATGGTTCGGATTCCAGTGCCATTGGTGTGGTTCTTTTGAACCTTGGAGGTCCGGAACGGTTGGAGGATGTTGAGCCGTTTCTGATTAATCTTTTTTCCGACAGGCAGATAATTCGCCTGGGCCCTTGGTTTCTTCAGAAACCTATTGCGCGATGGATTGCAAAACGGCGTGCTCCGAAGAGCAGTCAGGCGTATCGTCTTATCGGCGGCGGTTCGCCCCTGCTTCGAATCACGAAAGAGCAGGGCAGGGCGCTTGAGAAAGTTCTTGCCCAAGACGGATCATTTCAGGTCTTCACTGCCATGCGGTACTGGCACCCCTTTGCCCTGGAAACGCTTACAGAACTGCACAATGCGGGAATCAGACGTGTGGTCGCTCTTTCCCTGTACCCGCATTATTCCATAGCCACCTCCGGGTCATCAATAGATGATCTGAAAAAGGAGGCCTCTTCTTTTCCCGACATTGAAATTGCTGAGATTCCTTCCTGGCCTGACCAGCCCAGTTACGTGGAATGTCTAGCTGAAAATATCCTTTCCGGAATAGATGAGTTTCATGGAGAGGATGTTCAAGTCGTGTACAGCGCCCACAGCCTTCCGGTCAAGTTTATCGAAAACGGGGACCCTTACCTGAAACATCTGGATAAGACCATCACGGCGATTGAAGAAAAGACCGACAAAAAAGGTAAACTCTGTTTTCAGAGCCGCAGCGGGCCGGTTAAGTGGCTGTCGCCGTCAACGCCCGAGATGTTGGAGCAACTGGCCGGGGCCGGCTGCCGCAGGGTTCTGATGGTACCGATCAGCTTTGTTTCAGACCATGTTGAGACCCTTTACGAAATCGACATACAGTACAGGGAGCTGGCAGAGAGTCTGGGCATGGAACTGAAACGGGCAAGTTCCTTAAACGTGCAACCCGCCTTTATCCGGTGTTTAAAGGAACTTGTGTTGGATGCATGTTGTGAAAAGGGTTATATTGAATAGGTGCCGGGTTCAAGGTTCAAAGGCTCAAAGGTTTATTTAATCGGAATTTTTTCCTATTCAACCCAGAACCCCAAAACCTCTGACCCCCTGAACCTCTGAACCATGAAATATCTTCCCGCCATATACCGCCTGAACATCAGGCTCTTAGTACTCCTTGCAGTCATTGGCCTGTTATTCGGCAATATCGTCTGCGCCGCCTCGAAACCAATCTCCGACCTTGTCAACCGTGCTGAAGCGGGCTCGGT
>JAYEGR010000077.1:0-12912 GCA_034659175.1 Thermodesulfobacteriota bacterium
ATTTCGAGGGTTTCTTTGTCACAGGACTGTTATGGTGACATCCATTACACATTGTTCCTTTATCCGTATGAAAATATCCCGCGAGCTTATTATCCTTCAGATCTTTCACAATTGAATCAACAATTTTGCGATGAGGAAGCGGCGCGGGCTTGTATTTTAATTCAAGCCCTTCAATCTCCAGTTTCAGTTCCAGTTTCTCAGGGATATCATCTTTTTCATAGGTGCTTGTATCCTGCTTTCTCAGGGAAAGCATAATTTCCGCTGTTTTTGCATCCTTTGCCTTTTCATATTCAGTGGAATCCTTAAACACGGAACCGGCAAGTGTAGCAACTACATCTGCTTCAAGCCCGTCAGGCTGCTCCATATGGCACATGAGACAGGCGGCATCCGTACCACTCTGTTTGACCGTTGCCGACCTGGCTGCATGACAGCCCACACATTTTTTATCTTCCGTGGCGATTCTATGACATCCGATACAACTATACTGACTAAACGGATCATGCATTGCCTGCTCAAGCGGAATATTGGCTCCGTCTTTTATTCCACGAACCGTATGACATTTATTACATGAGCTTATTTCCGCATGATGACAGTTCTGACAGGTATACTGCGTTGCCTCATGATCCTTGTGATTAAAAGGAACAAAGTTCAGGCGTGTTATATTCTCCGGCTTTTCAGGCTGATCCAGTTTTTTATCACCTGTTTTAATCATGATCATGTCAGGCTGTTTTCTTTCAATCCTGGCAATAGTCTCAGCCTTTTTTATTTTCTGCTGTTCGGCAAGATCATGACAGCCGCTGCACTTGACAGGACCGTTTTTCTCTTTCTTTGCTTCCTTTCTCTTCAGATGGCAGTTTACACAGGAAGCATGAGATGCAAACTCCATGGAGCTTGTTTCCTCCTGTTCAACTTCTTTATGGCAGTAGCGGCATGTGCCTTCCTTATTTGGGGGATGAATCAGTTTTTTAGCTTCCTTGTCATATTCATGGTGACACTGGTCGCATGAAACTATGTCTTTGGATGCTTTTTCTTTTTCAAGTGTGTCTGAATGGCGATGATGGAGAGACTTATCCATTCCCACCGGTTGCCTTACAGAAACCATTGAAGGTGTTTTTATATGGCATTCAGCACATGTAACCGGCCCGAGTTTTCTTTCCGGCCCAATACGTTTTGCATGACATGTAATACACTCAAAATGAAAGTCTTCTATGATTTCCTCTGTAGTGTACTTATCTTCTTTCTGACGCTTAAAAAGAAATGTCACCTTGTCATCTTTTACTTTGTGACATTCCTTGCAGTCTTTGTTTACTTTTTCAAGTGCATCGGTATGTATTTCATGAGAGAACAGAACAGGAGGCCTGTCAAGAACTCCATATCCTTCCATGCCGTTGAATTTTACAATATCAGCCCTGGATTCGGAATCATTAGCCGCAGTGTTCTCCGCAATACTTCCAATTGCCTGAATCTTTAAACTCAGAGACAGAAATAGAAAGAGAATAATAAAAACCCCGGTCCTCTCAAATAACGATTTTCTTTTTGTGTGCATTTTATCAGTCATTTAGTTTAGTTCAACTTTCTAACTTAGCTTAACAGCTTAAAGTTACAGTATTACCTGTCGCTATGCTAAAATCTTAACAAAGTCAGAAGTTGAAATTTTAAAAGAAAGTTAAAAATAACGAATAATAGATAATATTTTGCCGGCGTGCTTTCCCGACAACAGGTTTTACACGTGTTGTTTAGGTAATTGACAAATATCACCCTGCCTTAGGAGACGGCAAATTTATATAGGAGTTTATTTTGTTTGTCAAGTGATTTTTTTAATCTGCGCTCTGCCATTATCGTATATCGTGAATGAGTGCAGGCGATCACAGGCGCTGCAAATGTATGTGCTCAAAGGGGGGCTACACGCCGGCTTTAAGGCCACACCCACACTCTCTAGCCCCAAACGTCCCCAAACAAAAGTCTTGAGGTGCGAGTACAGATGTCGCGACTGTGATCGCTTATGGGAAATCACCGAATCAGTTTAACTTCTACTCGTCGGTTGAGTTTCATGTTGCTTAACGAGTCATTTGGGGCTGCAGGCATTAATTCTCCATGGCCGGATGTGTAAATTCTATCCGCGGAAATGCCTTTCCGAATAAGGTAACGGCTGACTGAATCGACTCGTTTTTCCGAGAGCGTCTGGTTGTATGTTTCAGTCGCCCTGCTGTCTGTGTGACCATCCAGCTCTATTTTCAGCGTTGGATTATTATTCAGGATATTCACCACGTTTATAAGTTTTGTTATTTCGGTTTGTTTGATGTTCGATTTATCGGTATTAAACAAAATATTTTCAAGAGTCTCAAGTCTTCTCTCGGGTACTGTTTTGACAGGCGGTGCGAGCGCAGGGGGAGATGCGGCGGGCACCTTTGCTACGATTTTGGGACAGGCCTTGTCCAGAAAGATTTTTTCAACAAAATCAGCCATGCCGCTTTTGGAAGTAATGCTGTCGGCAGTAATTGAAAAACCGCATTTATTAATCGTTGCAATCTGTTCAAGAAGGGCCTTGCCGCCAATATCATCTCCGATCAATACCGTGTAAAGACAGAGGCGGTCGCCAAATTCGCTTTTAAGATCTTCCACAGCCTTTTCCGGAGCAGTATCCATATTTGCCGCTTGGCCGTCGCTGATAATAATGCATGCAATTTTCCCCTGCGTCGGATCTAGAATCTCTTTTGCATTATTAATACTATAGGCCAGCGGAGTATTGCCTCCGGCGCATGTGACTTGTTCAACGCCTTTAAAAAGGCCGTCTTTGACGTATTCCGTCATACCGTAAGTCATAGCGCTTTTCTGATTGGACAGGCAGGAGCCGGTCCCGAATGCGCTTAGCCCGCCCACAAGTTTCATGTCAGGCATTGTCCTGTTCATGGAATTCACAAAATCTTTTGCAATATGAAGTTTCTGTTGGCCTTGGTAACAGAAATCCATGGAGGAAGAGGCATCAAGAAGAATCAGGAAATTGTCGACCTTTTGAACATATTGACCGGCTTCCCATTTTGAATTCAGATCTGAAGAAGATTCAAAAAGAGGAACCGGACGCTTGCAGGTGCAACTGATTAGTAATGTGATGATTGTCAAGAAAAAACATGTGGTTAACATTTTTTTTATCATAATTCGTCACCGTATCGTTTTTGAATGATTTTGATTTGTTTTGTAAATTCGGTATGGTTAAATGAATGGTAAAAATTCTACGTTTGCGATTATTATTCTCAACAACAAAAAAAAGCAAGTTAAAAAAATTTGTGATTTTTACGCAAGCGCGGAAATCAGTATGCGGGTTGTGAGGAAAAGCAGGGTCCCGAGGAATGTAGAGATGAGCATCAGCCTGTTGGTTTGGAGAATGTGGGCTGGGAGTATCGGATTGAGCGGGTCCCCGATCGTGGGTTTGTTAACGGGTTTTCCAAAATAGTTGCTCGGGCCGCCGAGCCTGATTCCAAGGGCGCCGGCAACAGCAGCCTCCGTATGTCCTGCGTTGGGGCTTGTGTGGTTGTATCGGTCGCGTCGAAGTATTTGAAACGAATTTTTTGGGCTAAACCCCTGGATGGCCGCTGAAATAATCACTAAGATGGACGAAATCCGGGCTGGAATCAGGTTGACCAGGTCGTCAAGCCTTGCCGCAATCAGCCCGAATTTCAGATAACGCTCGTTCTTGTATCCAAACATGGAATCCATGGTGTTAATCGCCTTGTAGAGCATGGCGCCCAACGGGCCGGCCAGCGCGGCAAAAAATAAAGGAGCGATAACGCCGTCCACCAGGTTTTCAGCCACGCTTTCCACGCAGGCCGAGATGATCCGGGTCTCATCCAGATCAGCGGTGTCCCGGCCGACCAGCATCCGGACCCTTTTCCTTGCCTGCTCAATATTCAGCCTTTTAAGACTTGAATATACGGCCCTGCCGTGGCGGGAAAGATCCTTGGCGGCAATAGTCGTGTATAAGATGAAGATTGATGCCGCATCTCCGATCCATGGGTGCACCCGGGAGGCCGCATCAAGAATCGCCAGGGTGACAAGGGCGGTTGCGAGGAGCACGCAAAAAACCGTGAATGCTCCGGCTACATAATGGTTGTTAAAGCGCTTTAGGAAAAAATGTTCCAGCGTGTCCGCCGCTTTTCCAATCAACTTCACGGGATGAGGCATCCGGCGCGGATCTCCGAGGAGCTGATCCATCAGAAGGGCTGAAATAATCTGTAGTTCAAGCCCCATCACAGACCCAGAAGACGATATATCCGTTTCATGTCAAGATGCGCTCGAACCGTATCCGCCAGCCTGTCAAACGCAGGTTCAAGGTCATACCGGACCCGGACCCTGTTAATCCGCGAGAGTCCTTTCCTGGAGCGCAGCCGGTCGACAAACCAGCGGCGGAACTGATCCGCGTCAAAAATTCCGTGAAGATATGTGCCCCAGATCATGTTATTTTTTGAAACAGCCCCAGTCATGGTCTTGTCACCCATTTTCAGGATAGAGCCGTCATTGCCGTCCCTGCTCTGTCCGTGATGTATCTCGTAACCATGTACCTCACAGCCTGATTCAACATGGATTGCCTGCTGTCGCGACAGGGTCTTTTCTTTTTCAAATATTGTAACAAGATCAAGCAGGCAAAGACCCTTAAGGAATCGCCCGGTGGATTCCAGGCATGAGGGATCACGGATTTCCCGGCCAAGCATCTGGTATCCTCCGCAGATGCCTATTATCTCTGACATGCCGGATTCCGCCGCAGCCAGGATTTTTTTTGCAAGTCCGCTTTTTTCAAGATATGTAAAGTCGCTGATCACGTTTTTACTGCCGGGTATGATAAGGGCGTCGGGTTGGTCCAGTTCATCCGGTTTGCGGACGATTTTAAGATACACATCCGGTTCCTCGGACAGGGGAGCGAAATCGGTAAAATTCGAGACATGGGGCAGATCGATAAGCGCAATCTCCACATGGTCTTCTAACGGACGAGGCCTGTCCAGAATTCCGCTCTTGTAGCCGACCGAATCTTCCTCAGGCAGTCCAAGGTCTTTGAGATAGGGAATCACACCCAGGATCGGGCGTCCCGTATGTTTTTCAGTATATGAAATCGCATCCTTTAAAAGCGAACTCCTGCCCCTGAAGCGATTCACTATAAAACCTGCCACAAGGTTCCTTTCCCATTCCGCAAGCACTTCCATTGTCCCCACAAACGAGGCAAAAACACCTCCCCGGTCAATGTCGCCTGCAATCAGCACCGAAGCCGCGGCATAGCAGGCCATGCGCATATTGACAATGTCATCGTGTTTCAGGTTGACCTCTGCCGGACTGCCCGCGCCTTCGAGAATTATCACGTCATGTTGGGATGCAAGTGAATCATAGGCAGCTCGTGCCGCGGCAAACGCCTTTGGTTTAAACCTGATATATTCCTCCACGGTCATATTATCCACCGGCTTTCCATTCAGGATTATCTGGCTTCCCGTGTCGCTGTTTGGTTTTAACAGCACAGGGTTCATGCGCACATCAGGGTCCAGCCCGCATGCCTGGGCCTGGACCACCTGTGCCCTTCCCATCTCTTTGCCTGAACGGGTTACAAATGAATTCAGCGACATATTCTGGGCCTTGAAAGGGGCTACACTGATCCCGTCCCGGAGCAGAATCCTGCAGAGAGCGGATGTGAGGATACTTTTCCCGGCATCAGAGGCGGTTCCCTGAAACATAATCGCAGGGGTCTGTTTTTTTCGTTTGACACTTACCCCGGCGCCAACCGCTTTTAAAATAGCGGAAACCAGCCTCTCATTTTCAGACTCGGTTCGGACCGCCACCCGAAAGTATCTATCATCAAGGCCGTTAAAATTATTGCATACGCGGATGGCGATTTTGTCCTTAAGGAGACGTTTGGCAAGACTCGAGCCGCTTATTGAATCATGGGCCGTGCCGTCCAGCCTGGCCAGCAGATAGTTGGCATATCCCGGAAAAACCTTGATTCCCGGAATCCCGGACAGATCAGTCTTAAGACTCTCCCGTTGGATGCGGACAAACTCCCTTGTCCTGACCGCGTACTCTTCATCCTCAAGGGCTGCGGCGCCGACCGCCTGGGCAAGTGTATTCACGGTCCACGGCAGCATCAGGGCTCGAATCCGTTTCGCAATCTCCGGCCATGCAATGGCAAAGCCGAGACGAAGGCCGGGAATGGCATAGAACTTGGTCAGTGAACGGATTGTGATTACATTTTTTAAAGAATTGTGAACAAGAGGTGCATATCCATCGACAAAATCAGCAAAGGCTTCATCTATCACGAATATAGTTGACGGATTTTTTTTAGCAGTGTTTACGAATTCATCAATGTTGAATAACGTTCCGGTGGGGTTGTTCGGCTGACCCAGGATAACGATTTCATTGCCGTGCAGACGGGCGGTCAGTTCAGGCCAGTTGATCTCAAATGCCCGTGATTCATCCAGTTGAAAGGATTCAACAGTAAGACCTGCCTGCTCGGCGCCGGTAACATAATCCATATACGAGGGTACTGGAATTACTGCTTTGGAAACCTTAAGCGCCCTTGGCAACGCAAAAATTATTTCAGTTGATCCATTACCTGCTACAATCCTGTCTCGCTCTACGTTGAATTTTTTAGAAATCGCGTTCACAAGTTCCGTTGAATCGGGATCAGGATAATGAACCAGATTTTCTATGTTTCGGCTGAGAACGGATCTTAACCATTCAGGAGGATTGAGCGGGTTGATGTTGGCGCTGAAGTCCAGGATCTCATCAGGAGGGAATCCGGCTGCCTTGGAAATTTTTTGAATATTTCCGCCGTGACCGGAATTTGTTTGATTTTCAGACAAGTCCTTTAACCCTGGTGTCATGTTTCACAGATTTCCAGAGCGTAACCGTTCAGAGAGGCCCCCTACTTAGCAGACTCCTCCGTATGTAATCGTTTACAGGTGCCCCATATGTGCGCTAGCAGGCCGGCGAACTATAGTAAAACCTATGTGAACCGGACTGATCGCGTGCAGATGGGGTGCCTGTGAACGATTACTCCAGAGCAGGTTTAATCTTGGGCCAGACCTTAAGCAGTTTCTCTTGATTATTAAGTGTGATTGAAAGTGTGACCAGGTCCTTTTCAAAAGAAGGTGCGTGAATGAGCGTTGCTCCTTTTGAAAGGCCCAGGCTTTTCGCAAACCTTTGGAATTCTTTTTCAGCCTCACTGAGCCTGGGAAAACGTTTTCGTTCCAGCAGGGTCATCAGATTTGCACATTTCTGAGGTGTATTTGCTTGCTGATGATCTATTATCCGCTTTGTTTCAGGGTCTGACAGCACGGCCATTATCGGGATGTTGTCCCTTGCAGCCAGGTCCCGGCAAATGGCGATAAATTTTTTCTGGTTCCCAACGCTCATTCTCAGGTGGTTGATAACATCAAAAAGCGCCAGTCGGTCACTGAATGACATCCTGCCCAGTTCAATTGAAACCGTTTCATCAAGCCGGCCTTTGTGAATGGCTTGCAGAAGCGGTTCCTCAAGATCCAGTAGGGCAAGGAAACCACGGATATGATAAGGGTGGGACGAGAATCCCAATACCTTGAGAAATCTCTCAGCAGCCTGGTTTTCGTCCATCCATTTAAGAATTTTCCGAAAAAAAACCGCACGTTCGACAGGGGTGAGTACTCGATTACACGCATTATCCTCGATCGCAATCGCCATGACCTCAAGATCCGGTGTATCCATAGGGATTACCAAACAGTAGCAGGCCTTCACGTCAAGCGCCTGTTTTACCGCCTGAAACCGTTTGCGCCCGGCAACAACAAGAAAAAAATTCGCACTTTTCTCTTTTAAAATCGGAGGATGAATAAGGCCGACCCTCTCAATTGATGCGGCAAGAGAATCAGATACCGTGGTATCCTTCCAGGGGACAAGACAAAATGTATTGTCGTTAAAATCGATCTGTTGAAATGAGACGCGCGCAACGCGCATTGAACACGGCATAGGGGATAGTTTATGTTTTATTATTTATTATTTTTATTTGTGTTGGCTCTGTGGTATTTGACTATTGTTGAGGCAATCTCTTCCAGGGGAAGCGGTTTGATGACATAACCCTGGATACCCAGCTTGACGCACTCTACAATGCCGCTCTTTTCCGATATCGAGGTAGCCATTATTGTCGTGGTTGCCTTGTCCTTGAACCTTGTCCGGATCTTCTAAAGCACCTGAAATCCATTGAGAACCGGCATCATGATATCAAGAAGGATTACGTCGGGATTCCATTCTTTATATGTTTTAAGGGTTTCTGAACCATCCGCAACCATACGGGTTTCAAATATGGTTTCAGGCAGCCCTTTTTGATAGATACGGCGTGTGACTTTGTCGTCCTCAGCTACCAACAGCTTCAATTTAGGCATCTTTTTACTCCGTCCCAAATATGGGGTCCCTCTGAACGGTTACTGGTTTCGTGATAAAAAGGATTTTGATTAAAATACTTTTTTGAATATTTTGCGCTAAAAAAAATGATTGATCAAGTATAGTTTATATAAAAATAAAAATTTTCTGCCACAAAAATGGTCATTGGAATAAATGAAATTTTTGAAATCAGGTGCCATTGACATAGACCGGATGCTGGAATATCCCGATGAATTGCGAGAATGTCTGGCCAATGTTGCCATTGGTCTAAATGCCGGGATGTTTGTAACCGGAGGCGCGGTGCGCAGTTGGCTGACAGGCCTTCCGGCAAAGGATCTGGATATTACCGTAGACGCGGACGGTATTGCCTTTGCACGGGATCTGGCCTTGAAACTTGGGGGCGCTTTTGTCATGCTGGACAACGAGGAAGGCGTTGCCCGTGTGGTATGGCGAGATATTATAATTGACGTTTCCGAGTTCAGGGAAGGGACAAAAAATATAACCGATGACCTCTGTAAAAGGGATTTTACAATAAATGCAATGGCCGTGGCCCTTGACCCGGCAGATGCCGGGCTTCAGCCTCCTTTTAAAGTTATTGATCCCACTGACGGTTTGCATGATCTTGAAAACACCATTATCCGGACAACATCATCCGATGTGTTCAAAACCGATCCATTAAGACTCATAAGGGCCTACCGTTTTATGGCAACACTCGGGGCCGCGCTGGAACCGGAAACAAAGGGGTTAATAGTTAAGTCAAGGGATCTGCTCAGGTTTTCCGCGCCTGAGCGGATTTCCCATGAGCTTCATCAGATCATGGACTCATCGGACGCCCATCGCTCATTGTCGGCAATGGCCGCAAGCGGGCTTTTTTTTGTTGTGTTTCCGGAATTGGAAAAAGGAGTCAATCAGGTCCAGCCCATAAGTCATCACCTGGATGTCTTTGGTCACAGCATGGCCGCACTGTGCGAGATGGAAAAACTGACAAAGCGTCCTGATATGTTTTTCCCGGGCCGAGGCCATGAATTTAGGGCCTACCTGGAAAATGGCGTGCGAGTCAGACGATTAAAATGGGCGGCCCTGTTTCACGACCTGGGCAAACCGGATACTTTCAAGAAAAGAGACGGCAGAATCACGTTTTATGGCCATGATCAGACAGGCGCCTTCCAATTTATTAAAATTGGAAGGCGCCTGCGTTGGACCAGGGAAGACATAAGAAATATCGCCCTGTTTATCAAACTTCACATGTGGCTGTTTCATCTAAATAATGCAAGACTCAAGACCGGAATCACATCAAGGGCGTGTCTGAAACTTGTGAAGGCCGCAGGGGAAGATATTAAAGGCCTTTTTTTACTTGCACTAGCGGACAGTCTGGCCTGTAAAGGCCCGGGCAGACCTTTGGGAATGGAGGAAGGCCTTTGCGAATTGTACGAACAGGTGGATCAAGTCAACAGGGAAAACATCAAGCCGGTGCTTTTGAGCCCGCGTCTTCTGACAGGGCATGATCTCAAAAACATATTCGGCTTAAAGCCGGGACCGATCTTTGGAAAAATTCTCTCAGGGCTTGAGGAGGCCCGTGTTTCCAGGCAGGTTCAAACACGCGATGACGCATTACATTGGGTCAAGTCTTTTTTGGTAAGACAGGATGAATGCAATTTTTAATTTGACCTTTCTATTCCAGCTATTGTATCGTTGTTATTAGGAAAAAAAGAAAGTCAGGCAGCTTCCGCCCATAATGGTCTATGACATTTAATTTTATCAATATCATAGACCCATTATGGGCGGAGTCATTTATCAAAGGATACGGTGATGAGCGCAAAAAAAGGAAAGGAAACAGGCAAACAGTCATCTTTGATTTTTGATTACTATACTATTGAAGAATTAAAAAAAGTCATTTTTCGTCACGTATTGAGTCTCCAGGGAAGAGACCCGGATCGTGCGAGCAATGGCGACATATATAGAGCGCTCTCCTATTCAATTCGAGATGTCCTGATTGAAAGATGGATTCAGACCCAGAAGAATTACTATACAAAAAAGCAAAAAAGGGTCTACTATCTCTCCCTAGAATTTCTAGTCGGCAGATCCCTTGGTAACAGCTTGATTAATCTAGGTTTTTTTGACAACGTATCAAAGACCCTGGAAGAAATAGGATATGACATTGGAGAATTGCGCGAGGAAGAGGAGGACGCAGCGCTTGGAAACGGCGGTCTGGGCAGACTTGCCGCCTGTTTTATGGATTCTCTGGCAACGCTCGGCATTCCAGGATATGGATACGGTATCCGCTATGAGTACGGGCTCTTTTATCAAAAATTGATAGATGGTTTTCAGGTCGAGTATCCGGACAACTGGCTGAGGACCGGCACGCCATGGGAATTTGAAAGGATGCATACCCTTTTCCCTGTTGATTTTTATGGAAGGGTCAACAAGTACCGGGACGGAAACGGAAGGGACAGAAGCGAGTGGGTGGACACGGAAAGAGTCATGGCAATGCCTTGCGATATCATGGTGCCGGGATACATGAACGGAAATGTGATAAATATGCGGTTGTGGGTTGCAAAGGCGTCCCGTGAACTGGATCTCACATTTTTTAACAAGGGCGATTACATTTCCGCGGTTCACAGCAAGGTGAAGTCAGAGACGATTTCCAAGCTTTTGTATCCATCGGATGACATCCGCGAAGGCCAGAAACTCAGGCTGCAGCAGCAGTATTTTTTCGTGGCAGCCACATTCCAGGATATTTTCAGACGATTTAAAAAGAAAAATTCGTGTTTTGACAATTTTGCGGATCGCGTTGCGGTCCAGTTAAATGACACCCATCCTGCTATCGCCATCCCGGAATTAATGCGGCTTCTGGTGGATCTGGAGGGGTTGGGCTGGGACAAGGCATGGGATATCTGCGTTAACACCTTTGGTTACACTAACCACACACTTATGCCCGAGGCGCTTGAGACCTGGCCGGTGGAAATGCTTGGCAAGATGCTTCCCAGGCATATCGAGATCATTTACGAGATCAACCGGCGTTTTCTGGACAAGGTGACAGCTCGTTATCCGGGGGATAGCGACAAGGTGCGGAACATGTCGTTAATCGACGAGGACCCGGTCAAGAGGGTTCGGATGGCCAATCTTGCCATTGTGGGCAGCCATTCGGTCAACGGCGTGGCGGCGCTGCATACTCATCTATTAAAAACCAAAATTTTTAAGGATTTTAACGAATTTTTTCCCGGCAAATTCAACAACAAGACCAATGGGATTACCCAGCGCCGTTGGCTTCTGAAATGTAATCCCGCCCTCAGTTCCCTGATCACCAGCAAAATCGGGAATGAATGGATCACGGATCTGGATAAAATCAGGGGACTTGAGTCTCTTGCCGACAATCAGAGCTTTCAGGAGAAATGGATCGCTGTGAAGAGAAAAAACAAGGAGCGGCTGGGCAAATTGATCAAAAAGTTATGCGGGGTTGAAGTGAATCCTGATACCATGTTTGATGTTCAGATAAAACGTATTCACGAATACAAACGGCAGTTATTGAACATCCTGCATGTTATTACGCTTTATCACAGGATAATTGATGATCCGGACGTGGATATTACTCCAAGGACCGTGATTTTCGGCGGCAAGGCTGCGCCGTCATACTGGAAAGCCAAGTTAATAATCAAGCTCATTACCTCGGTAGGGGACGTTGTTAATCGTGATGATCGTGTAAACGGGAAATTGAAAATCGTATTTGTTCCGAATTACGGTGTTTCTCTGGCGGAAAAAATTTTTCCTGCTTCCGACCTGTCCGAACAGATTTCCACAGCCGGCACCGAGGCCTCGGGCACGGGAAACATGAAATTCGCATTAAACGGCGCCCTGACCATCGGAACGTTGGATGGGGCTAACATCGAGATACGTGAGGAGGTCGGCGCTGAGAACATCTTCATCTTCGGCATGACGGCTGAGGAGGTGGAAAAGGAAAAGGCGAACCCAAGCTGTCCCCCCCATGACGTGTGTGTCGGAAATCCCGAGATAGGACGCACTGTTGACAGTATCAGAAATGGTGACTTCAGTTTTGGGGATACTGATAGGTTCAAATCCCTTGTAGATGACCTGCTTAACCCCAACGATCAATACCTGCTTCTTCTCGATCTTAAAGACTACATTCGCTGCCAGGACGAGGTAGGTGAGGTTTACAAAAAACAGAAAATCTGGGCCGGGAAATCAATCTTAAACGTCGCAAGAATGGGAAAATTCTCAAGTGATCGCACGATCAGGGAATATGCCACGGATATCTGGGGCATTCATATGGAATGATGAATGATGAATGATGAGTGATGAATGGATGGATAGATGGGTGATGGGTGATGGGTGATGGGTGATGGGTGATGGGTGATGGGTGATGAGGGGTGCCGGCGTTGTTTCCTGTTAGTACCTTACTCCTGAAACCCTGTCAAAAAAAACAAGAAATTTTTTGGCGCACCCCGCTGACATAAGCTGAAAGCGAGGTGACACGGATTTACTGGACAAAGCAATTTTTAAAAATTTGGG